>NZ_JBFODS010000025.1:0-64346 GCF_040908445.1 Aeromonas sp. R10-2
CATGTACAGGATCTTTAGCAGCAACCAATTGAAATAGATATAAAAATGGCTTCGATTGTGATCTGATTTTATCGCCAAACAAAACCGCCACGCACGAAGCCATGACCATTATCGATGCCAACCACTATCTTGAGCAACTTCTCTCTCCTGCCGAACTCGACCGCATTGCCCGTGACTGCCAATTTTGCTTGCGCAAACGAGCCATTACGCCTGCCATGCTGGTGACTGCACTCTTGCGGGCACTTGGCTGCGACCAGGTCGATGGTATCGCTGGATTGCACCATCATTTCAATGCCTTGCAACTGGTTGATGCCCATCAGGTTTCCTACAAGCCCTTTCACAACCAGTTGCGCAAAGCGTCGTTCGCCCTGTTCATGAAGGCGCTGGTTGAACGGGCTATCGCCTTGCGTATCGGCCAACAGATGAAGACTGCATCCCTTGGCGCATTCAAACAGGTGTTGTTGCAGGATGGTACTTCCTTTGCCGTCCACAAAAGCCTGGCCGAAGTGTTTCCGGGAAGGTTCAAGACCATTAGCCCGGCGGCAATCGAGTGTCATATGCTCATGTCTCTATTGGAGCAAAGTCCAGTTTGCATGCAGGTCTCTGCCGATACGGCGTCAGAGCGCCAGTTCCTGCCTGAGCCCGAGCGGCTCAATAACAGCCTGCTGTTGGCGGACGCGGGTTACATCGATATGGCCTACTTTGCGAAACTAAACGAGGCGGGCGGTTTCTATCTGGTCAGGGGTAGTAAGAGCCTGAACCCGAAGATTATCCGGGCATGGCGCGGTGACGAACGGGAAGTGCCGAAGCTGGCGGGCCTGTCACTCAAGGATGCTGGACGGCGGCACTGTCGGGCAGAGGTACTGGATATGGTGGTGAAATCGGGCAAGTTCGAGTATCGGCTGATCCGACGCTGGTTTGCCGAGGAGAAACGGTTCTGTATCTGGATGACCAATCTGCCACGAGAGGCATGGCCAGCAGAGCGGGTGATGAGCCTGTACCGCTGTCGTTGGCAGGTGGAGCTGCTGTTTAAGGAGTGGAAGTCGCACAACCGGCTCAAGGGCTTTGTGACAGGTCAGAAAGCCATTGCCGAGGGGCTGGTGTGGGCCAGCCTGTTGTCGCTGGTGATGAAAAGACGGGTAGCTCAGACGCTGATGGGGGACGGTTTATCCACACTGAAAGCGGCGAAAAATAGCGGAACCTGGTGGTTCCCGTTATTGGAAGCGGTGGCTCATCGGGTGTTGGTGGAAATAAGAGAGCGTCTGGAATGGGCTGCCGTTTACTTGGCGAAAAATGCCCGTCGAACCAAGCAGCGAAAATCGATACAGAACAGGACCTTAGAAGGAATTTCAAATGAAGTGTTTTCTTAAGGTCCTGTATATGAACCAGTGTTAATGAGCCCCTCTTCTCGGTTTTACGGTTCGCTAGATCATGGCGACCAGCAGATAGGCGTTGAGGCCAATCACCAGTGCAACGATAAGGCGGCCGATGGCTTGTGTGACCGGATGGTTGCGATGTTGCCCCATCAGCGCCCGATCGCCGGTCAGCATCAACAGCGGGATCAGGGCCAGCGCTATGCCAAAGCTCAGGATCACCTGACTCAACACCAGAATTTCGGTGGTGTTGAGACCCATGGCGATCACCACGAAGGCGGGAGCCATGGTGATGGCGCGACGCAGCCAGAGCGGGATGGTAAAGCGGACAAAGCCCTGCATCACCACTTGCCCGGCCAGGGTGCCCACCACGGTAGAGCTGATGCCGGAGGCGACCAGCGAGAGGCCAAACAGGGTGGCTGCAGCCTGACCCAGCAGCGGAGTGAGGGTCTGGTAGGCGGATTCCAGCTCCGCTACCTGCTGGTGGCCCGAGCTGTGGAACGCGGCGGCCGCCATCGCCATCATCGCCAGATTGACGAAGCCGGCGATGGTCATGGCAATCGCCACATCGACCCGGGTGGTGTGCAGCCGCTGGCTGACCGAGCCCTGATCCTGCGTGTGCTGGGTCAGTGCCGAATGCAGGTAGATAACGTGGGGCATCACGGTGGCACCGAGCACACCGGCGGCCAGATAGACGGCATCGCTATTGGGCAGGCCGGGGAAGAGAGCCCCTTCCAGCAGGCTGGGCAGATGGGGGCGGGAGAAGATCAGCTCGACGATGTATGCCGCCGCGACAAACAGCAGCAGGCCACCGACCACGAACTCCAGCGGTTTCTGGCCGCGGGATTGCAGCATCAGGATCCCCCAGGTCACCACGGCGGTGATGCAGGCTCCTTCAAGCAAGGTCACGCCAAGCAGCAGCTTGAAGCCGACTGCGGCGCCGATAAATTCGGCGAGATCGGTGGCCATGGCGATGATCTCTGCCTGCACCCAGTAGGCCCAGACCGCCGGTTTTGGCAGTCGGTCTCGGATGTGCTCCGCCAGATTCTTGCCGGTGACGATACCAAGTTTGGCCGAGAGGGTTTGCACCAGCATGGCCATCAAGTTTGCCCATACCACTACCCAGAGCAACTGGTAGCCAAAGGTAGAGCCCGCCTGAATATTGGTGGCGAAGTTGCCCGGGTCGATATAGCCGATGGCGGCGATAAAGGCAGGCCCGAGCAGGGTCAGTTTGAATTTGCGGGCTGGAATCGTAGTCGTCAGTGCGGGTTGCATGGCATCACCCTCCATAAGGATATGGAGAGAGAATAGATCTAAGTGATAATCATTATCAATTGTTGTTTCTGATGATTTCCATCGGGAAAAACATTTAAGGCGGTCAGTTGCAGTGAGGGATGTGATTTCGTACAATACGCCGCCCTAGAAAAGCAGCGACTAAACACCTTTATGTTCCTTGCCTCCGAGGTCTGGCTGCACCTGGGCGGAGGCTGAATTAATCCGTAAGGAGCTAAAATGCGTCATTACGAAATCGTCTTCATGGTTCATCCGGACCAGAGCGAGCAAGTTCCCGGCATGATCGAGCGTTACACCGGCGCCATCACCACCTCCGGTGGTACCATTCATCGCCTGGAAGATTGGGGCCGTCGTCAGCTGGCTTACCCGATCGACAAACTGCACAAAGCCCACTACGTTCTGATGAACGTAGAAGCAGAGCAAGCCGTTATCGATGAGCTGGAAACCAACTTCCGCTTCAACGATGCCGTTATCCGCAACATGATCATGCGCACCAAGCACGCCGTGACTGAAGTTTCTCCGATGGCCAAGGCCAAAGAAGAGCGCTTCACCCGTCGTGACGACGAGCGCCGCGAAGAAGCTACTGAAGCTGCTTCCGAAGAGTAATTCTGGATCACTGACTAGAGGATAAAGGCCATGGCACGTTATTTCCGTCGTCGTAAGTTCTGCCGCTTCACCGCCGAGAACGTTACCGAGATCGACTACAAAGATATCGTTACTCTGAAAAACTACATCACTGAATCTGGCAAGATCGTACCGAGCCGTATCACCGGTACCCGCGCCAAGTATCAGCGTCAGCTGGCACGCGCCATCAAGCGTGCTCGTTACCTGGCTCTGCTGCCGTACACCGATCTGCACAACAAGTAAGAATCGGCCCGGCACTTAAGCCTAACTCAACGAAATTTATAGAGGAAAGGTAATGCAAGTTATCCTGCTCGACAAAATCGCCAAACTGGGCGGTCTGGGTGACCAAGTTTCCGTGAAATCTGGTTATGCCCGTAACTACCTGATCCCGCAAGGCAAAGCTGTTATGGCCACCAAGGCCAACATCGAAGCTTTCGGTGCTCGTCGCGCTGAGCTGGAAGCCAAACTGGCTGCCAACAAAGCTGCTGCTGAAGAGCGTGCTGCCAAGCTGGCCGAACTGGCTACCGTGGTTATCGCTTCCAAGTCTGGCGACGAAGGCAAGCTGTTCGGTTCCATCGGTACCCGTGACGTGGCTGAAGCCATCACTGCTGCCGGCGTAGCCGTTGCCAAGAGCGAAGTCCGCATGGGCAACGTTCTGCGTAACACCGGTGACTACGAAGTTGCTGTTCAGCTGCACGCTGACGTTAAAGCAACCGTACAGATCCAGGTTGTTGCCCTGTAATAGCGATTCGCTTTTGCAGAAAAAACCCGCGCTTTTGCGCGGGTTTTTTATTTTCCGGCCCGGGGGTAGAGTGAAGGTCTGTTCCACTGGAGGAGATCCTTATGGCTTGGGTAGAAGGTCGCGTCATCGAACGCATCGAATGGACACCCACTCTGTTCTCCCTGCGAGTAGCGGCCGAGCTGGCTCCCTACAAGGCAGGCCAATTCACCAAGCTGGCCCTCGAGCAGGGTGATCGCCGCATTCAGCGCGCCTACTCCTTCGTCAATCCCCCCTCTGCGCCATATCACGAGTTCTATCTGGTCGAGATCCCGAGCGGTGAGCTGACTCCGTCCCTCGGCTCGCTGCAAGCGGGCGATACCCTGCTGGTGCAATCCCAAGCCACCGGCTTTCTGACGCTGGATGAGGTGCCCGCCGGGCGCGATCTCTGGCTGCTCTCGACCGGTACTGCCATCGGCCCCTTCCTCTCCATGCTGGCCGATGGGGAAGCCTTCAACCGTTTCGAGAATCTGGTGCTGGTGCATGGGGTACGTAAAGGCGAGGAGCTGAGCTATCAGGATTTGATCGCCAGCTTTGCCGAGCAATATGGCGCGCGTTTCCGCTATGTCCCCTTTGTCAGCCGCGAGCCCTGGCCCGATGCAATGGCAGGGCGGATCCCGGCGGCGATTGCCAATGGTCAGCTACAGGCGCGGGTGGGGTTGGAGTTCTCACCCGAGCTGAGTCAGGTGCTGATCTGCGGCAATCCGGAAATGGTGAAAGAGACCCAGCAGACCTTGCTGGCGCTGGGGTTGGCCAAGAATCTGCGGCGGGCGCCGGGCAATATCAGTGCGGAGAATTATTGGTAAAACAATCAGCACAGGGGCGCCATGCCCCTGCTGCATAAGGAAAGGGGGCGGTCAGTTCTTCTTGCCGTTGCCCTTATTTTTATCTTTCTGTTTGTCGTGACCTTGCCCGGGGTTATTGCCGCTGTGGATGCTGCGGTTGTAGTGATCCCGGTACTTGCCATCCATCTTGTCGCAGTTGAGTTTGATCCTGCTGTCGCCAATGCCAAGATCCAGGCAGTTGTCCTGCCACCAGTCGTACTCTTTGTCATCCCAATCGAGATTGATCTTGATGTCATCACCGGAGATCTTGATGCCATCGCTATTTTTGCTTGGCGGCGCCGCAACCGCGATGCCATGCGCCATCAGCAGGGAGAGCCACAGGGCGCCACGCTGGATAACAGGGTTGTGTTTGGCTTGGGTCATCGCAAGTGTACTCCTGTCGTTATTGACCACTCTGCAAGTTGGCAGGGATCTGGTTGGTTTGCGGCGGCTGGTTGCGGTTCTCTTCATCTTCCAGATTGAATTTGACCGCCCTGCAGTCGGCCGGGGCTGTTTCGCCGACCCCCAAGTCGAGGCAGTCGTTCTGGGTCCAGCCGAACTGCTTGTCATCCCAGTCCAGATTGAATTTAAGCTCATCGACGGAGAATTCGGAGCCACTGCTCTCTTGATATTGCTGTGTCGCTGCGGCGCTGCCGGTAACCAGAAGAAGGGCGAGTAGCAAAGTGGTCTTACTGTTCATGATGGCCTCGGATAATTGCAACGGTGGATGAGTGTACAGACCGGAGCTGAACCCGGGCGGAACTGTTCCCCATCTCACTACATGATCAAGTCAGGGAGGGATTGTATCGCTTTTCTGCTGCCGATTTGTCCGTTTTGGTCGCACTCTGGGCAGCTGGTTGCCAATCTGAAGGAATTCAGTCATTTGCCCTTCTCTGGGCGAGTCTGGCGACTATAATCGGCAGCCAACTTTTCCTGCACAGCACACCCCTTCATCATGACCACACAGGACTCCTCTACATTGCGCTACCCCAAGGGGTGGTTTGCTCTGACGACGGTATACAGTTTCACCGGGTTGGCTATTCTGGCCTCCATTATCTTCTCCCTGCTGCTGTTCCTCTCCATCGATGACAACCCGCTGATGAAGTGGCTGTTCGGCGGCTTGGCCATCATCTTCGAACTGGGCAAGTTTTACGTCTGGTACGAGTACGGCGAGCGCAAGGCGCGGCGGGATTTGAGTGGTGCCTTCTGGTCGCTGTTGTTCTACAGCGTGCTGGCGGCCATCTCCATCGGCGGCAGTATTGGTGGCATCAACAGTGCCACCAACACGGTACTGAGCCAGCAGGCTCGCCACGAACGGGAGCTTGCCCGTTTCGACGAGCAGATCGCCAGCATCGAGCGGCAGATCCAGCTCAACGAGGAGGCGGCCCGCAAATACATCGAGCTGGAGCGCATCTCCAGTGGCGTCTCCTCGTTGCAGCACGCCAACACCAAGCTGCGCTTGCAGCAGGATGAGCTGCGCCAGCAGCGCGATGCCAAGCCGGTCAACGAACAATCCTCCATGCTGGGGCTGATGAGCAGTCTGGCGGACGGGGTGGGGATGAGCATCAGTCAGGTGCAGTTCCTGCTGGTCTGCTTCCTCTCGGTGTTGCTCGACGTGTTCGGCGCCTTCTTCGTCAGCCTGATCGGCGAGGAGAACCGCTTTCGCCGGATGTGGCGCTGGCAGCAAGAGCAAGCTCGCAGAGAGGCGCAGGCAGCGTTGGCGATGGCTGCCCAGTCCGAGCCCATCATGCCCCCCGAGCCCGCCCCCGAAGTGCTGGCGCAGGTGCGCGGTGCGCTGGTGAGCGGTGAGCTCAAGTGCAGCAAGCGCTCGGTGGCACAGGCGCTGTCACTCTCACTGGAGGAGGTGGATCGGGTGTTCCACCATCTGCTGTCGCAAGGGGTGCTGGGGCAGGGGAGCAATCGCCACTACTACCTCAATCCGGCGCTGGAGCAGCAACCCGGATAGTGAGAAGGCCACCGGAACGCGGTGGCCTTTTTCGTTATCGAGTGGCTGTGGCACTCAGTGAGTCAGCATCATCATCAGGCTGAGGAAGGCGGCCAGTCCGCCACCGATGCCGATGATCCAGTAAAACCCCTTGGCCCCCTGTTTGAGCGGGATGCGGAAGTAGAGCAGAAATGCCCACCACCCCAGTGCCAGCAACAGAGGAATAAGAAACATTCGAGCCATGGTGTCCTCGCTGTTATTCTGTTGACCCTTGATCAATCAACAGGATGGATTGTGCAATGACGCAACTACAGATTACCGCATTCGGTGACCCCTCGGTACTCAAGCTCAACCCTTCCCTCGATAAGGTGCCAGCCGATGGCGAAGTGCGGGTGCGCATCTGCTTTGCGGGGGTCAACCCCATCGATGCCAAAACCCGCGCCGGTCTTGGCTGGGCGGCGGCCCAGAACAAGGACAAGCTGCCCTGGACGCCGGGTTATGACATCTCCGGCGTGGTAGAGAAGGTAGGCCCCGGCGTAACCTCGCTGGTCGAGGGGGATCGGGTGTGCGGCATGGTTGGGTTTCCCCTCACCGCAGGTGGCTACGGGGAGTCTGTGGTGGCAAGCGAGAGCGAGCTGGTCAAACTCGACGGGGTGAGCCTGCAGCAGGGGGCGGCGCTGCCGCTGGCCGGTCTCACCGCCTGGCAGGGGCTGCTTGAGCACGGCGGCCTCCAGAGCGGTCAGCGGGTCTTGATCCTCGCCGGTGCCGGTGGGGTCGGCCATCTTGCGGTGCAGTTTGCCAGCGCCTATGGCTCCGAGGTGGTGGCTACCGCCAGCCCCGACAACCATGGCTTCCTCCATGCTCTGGGGGCGCGCTGGATGGTGGATTACCACGATGCGAACTGGCCAGCACGGGTGGTAGCAGAGGCCGGTCAGGTCGATCTGGTGCTGGATCTGGTGGGCGGCGAGAGCGGCAAGGCGGCGCTGGCCTGCGTCAAGTCGGGTGGCCGCCTGGTGACTGTGCCTACCATTACCGCCCAGCAGGTCAAGGATGCTGGGGCTGCGGCGGGGATCGAGGTGGTCGGCATGCTGGTGCACCCCGACCAGAAGCAGCTGGGGCAGATGTTGATGCTGCTGCGTCAGGGGGAGGTTAAGGTTACCCTCGGCGGTGAATTCCCCCTGGCCGAGGGGGCGCTGGCCCATCAGGCCATCGAAGGGGGCCATGTGCGCGGCAAGCTGCTGTTGCGGATGCCTGCGGCCGACGGCTATCCCGGATGAGCGAGATGATGGAGATGGGGCTGGGGTGGCTCTTTTTAAGCGCCTTTACCTCCGCCACCCTGCTGCCCGGCAGCTCCGAAGTGCTGCTGGGGGCCATGGTGGCCAAGGGGGAGTGGAGTATGGCGAGCCTGCTGCTGTGGGCGACGCTGGGCAATACCCTCGGCTCCATGACCACCTGGTGGCTCGGCTGGCTCGCCACCTTCAAGAAAAAACCGGAAGATTTTCAAGGCCGTGGGGAACAAAAAGCCTTAGGCTGGCTCAAACAACATGGTCACTGGTGTCTGCTGCTTGCCTGGACGCCGGTGGTCGGTGATGGTCTCTGTCTGTTGGCCGGTTGGCTGCGCCTCTCCTTCTGGCGCTCTCTCATTCTGATCGGGCTCGGCAAATTGTTCCGTTATGCCCTGGTTTTTCTGCTGGCCAGTCACATTTTCTAGCCTGTTTTTGTCACTCACGAGGTTACCGTGAACAAAGTCATACCTTTAACGATTCTGCTGGGCTTCACCCTGCCGGTGCTGGCGGCACCGACCCTGATCGCCGAACAGGGCAAGGAGGAGGGCAAGCTCGCCATCCCCTACCAGATGTACAAGCTGGACAACGGCCTGACCGTGATCCTGGCCCCCGACCGCTCCGATCCGCTGGTGCACCTCGATGTGACCTATCACGTCGGTTCATCCCGCGAGACGGTCGGCAAGTCCGGTTTCGCCCACTTCTTTGAGCACATGATGTTCCAGGGCTCGAAACACGTCGGTGATCAGGAGCATATGCGGATCATCAACGAGGCCGGTGGCGACATGAACGGCACCACCAACAAGGATCGCACCAACTACTACGAGACCGTGCCGGCCAACCAGCTGGAAAAAGTGCTCTGGCTGGAGGCGGATCGGATGGGCTTCCTGCTCGATGCGGTGAGCCAGAAGAAGTTCGAGATCCAGCGTGCCACCGTCAAGAACGAGCGGGCCCAGCGGGTCGATAACCAGCCGTACGGGCTGGTGAGCGAGAAGGTAGGGGAGGCGCTCTATCCGCGTACTCACCCTTACTCCTGGCAGCCTATCGGTTACGTGGAAGATCTCGACCGGGTCGATGTGAACGACCTCAAGCAGTTCTTCCTGCGTTGGTATGGCCCCAACAACGCCACCCTGACCCTGGGCGGCGACTTCGACAGCAAGCAGGCCCTCGAGTGGATCGAGAAGTACTTCGGCTCCATCCCGCGCGGTCCGGACGTGGCCGAGCCGACGCCAAAGCCGGTGACCCTGCCCGAGACCCGCTACGTGACGCTGCAGGACAAGGTGCACCTGCCGCTGCTCTATATCAGCTACCCCACCGTATCCCTTGGTGACCCGCAGGAGCCGGCACTCGACATGTTTGCCGACGTGCTGGGAGGTTCCGCCAGCTCCATGCTCTACCAGTCGCTGGTTAAAACCGGCAAGGCGATCGATGTGGGGGCGTCCCACTACTGCGAAGAGCTGGCCTGTACCCTGACGGTCTACGCCTATCCCAATCCGTCGGTGGATGGCAGCCTCAAGACCCTCAAGGGGGAGGTGGACAAGGTGATCGGCGAGTTCGCCCAGCGCGGCCTCAAGCCGGAAGATCTGGAGAAGGCGATCGCCAAGTACCGCGCCTCAGCCATCTGGGGGCTGGATAGCGTCTCCGGCAAGGTGAGCCAGCTCGCCATGGGTCAGGTGTTTGCCCAGGATCCCAACTATGTGTTCAAGACGCTGGATGCCATCGGCAAGGTGACACCTGAGCAGGTGAAGGCCGCCTACGACAAGTTCATCGCCGGCAAGCCTGCGGTGGTGCTGAGCGTGGTGCCCAAGGGCAAGACCGAGTGGCAGGTTGCTACCCCGAACTTTACCCCCGCCAAGCGCGAGCTGCCGGATTACAGCAAGCATGACGAGGCGCTGGCCGAACGACCGGTAAAAGACAATTTCGATCGCAGCGTGCAGCCCAAGGCGAGTGAGGCGGTGAGCGTCAAGGTACCCGCCATCTGGCACGGCAAGCTCGACAAGAACATCGAGATCATCGGCACCAAGAGTGACGAGATCCCCGCCGTCTCCATCATGATTGCCCTGCCGGGCGGCATTCGTGCCGAAGATAAGGGGCAACTTGGGCTGGCCAATCTGACTGCCGCCATGATGGGGCAGGGCACGGTGCGCCTGACCGAGGCTCAGCTGAGCGACGAGCTGCAAAAGCTGGGATCTTCCATCGATGTCTCCAGCGCCCAGTACAACAACCTCATCACCGTCAGCTCGCTGGCGGACAAGTTGCCCCAGACCCTGGCGCTGGTGCGCGAGGTGCTGGAGCGCCCGGGCATGCGGGAGGCGGACTTCGAGCGGGTCAAGGCGCAGCTGCTGCAAGGGATGCAACAGGCCCAGCAGCAGCCCGAGTGGCTGGCCGGGCAGGCGTTCCGCGAGCTGGTCTACGGCAAGCAAAACCGCCTCGGTCAACCTACCGATGGGGTGGCGGCCGATGTGGCCAAGCTGACCCTGGCGGACGTGAAGCACTTCTATCAGGCCTACTACAACCCCACCAACGCCAAAGTGGTGGTGGTTGGTGATGTGGAGCAGAAGCAGATCGAGGAGCAACTTGGCTTCCTGACCGAGTGGAAGGGGGCCACGCCGACTCTGGGGGATCTCAAGCTCAAGGGTGAGCAGGCCAAGCCGGGTATCTATCTGGTCGACAAGCCGGGGGCGCCCCAGTCGGTGATCCGCATCGGTCGTCGCGCCATGCCGTTCGATACCACGGGGGATTACTTCACCGCCGGGCTGATGAACTTCAATCTGGGTGGCAACTTCAACAGCCGCATCAACCTCAACCTGCGGGAAGACAAGGGTTACACCTACGGCGCCAGCTCCGGTTTCTCCGCTAACCGCGAGGTAGGCACCTTCGCCACCGGCGCCAATGTGCGGGCCGATGCGACTGTGGATGCCATCCGCCAGTTCCTCAAGGAGATGGACAACTACCGCAAGAGCGGCCCGACCCCGGTCGAGCTGGCCTATATGCGCAGCGCGGTCTCCCAGCAGGATGCCCTCTCTTACGAGACCTTGGGCCAGAAGGCGGGCTTCCTGCTGCAGATGGTGATGTATGACCTGAAACCGGACTATGTGCAGGCCCAGAACAACCTGATCAAAACGGTGTCGCCCGAGGCGCTCAAGGCCAGTGCCGCCCGTTGGCTCAATCCGGCCGACATGGTGATCGTGGTGGTGGGAGACAAGCAAAAGCTTGAAAAACCCCTGAAGGAGCTTCATCTTCCCATCTATCCGCTGCAGTTGCCGTAACTGACGCTTTATAAAAATCAAGAGCCGCCCCGGATGGGGCGGCCTCACATGAGCCGTGAATATGACTACAACAAGCTTGTCGCTCACCGAGTTGCTGAATGCGTTGGGATCACCGGAGCGCCTCACCGCGCTCAAGGGGATCCGGCGCGGGATCGAACGTGAATGCCTGCGCATCACGCCGGATGGCCGACTCGCCCAGAGTGACCATCCCCGGGCGCTGGGTTCGGCCCTGACCCATCCCAATATCACTACCGACTACTCGGAGAGCCTGCTGGAGTTCATCACCCCGGCCACCGACTCCATCGACAGCCTGATGGAACAGCTCGGCGACATCCATCACCATGTGATTCAGCATCTGGGTGACGAGCGGATTTGGCCGCTCTCCATGCCCTGCTTCGTCGGCGGGGAAGATAGCATCCGGCTGGCCCAGTACGGCAGCTCCAACATCGGCCGGATGAAGACCCTCTACCGTCAGGGCTTGAAGAACCGCTACGGCAGCCTGATGCAGGTGATCGCCGGGGTGCACTTCAACTTCTCCATGCCCGACAGCTTCTGGAGCGAGTGGCAGGACCTGGTGTGCGAAGGGTGCTGCAGCCAGCGCTTTATCTCCGACAAGTACATGGGGCTTATTCGCAACGTCTACCGCTTCGGCTGGCTGGTACCCTATCTATTCGGTGCCTCTCCGGCCATCTGCGAATCCTTCCTCAAAGGGCGCAAGAGCAACCTGCCGTTCGAGAAGACCGGCAAGGGCACCCTCTATCTGCCTTACGCCACCGCGCTGCGTCTCTCCGATCTCGGTTACACCAACAGTGCCCAGGCTGGGCTCAAGATCAGCCACGACAATCTGCCAGCCTATGTCAGCAGCCTGCGCCGCGCCATCAACACCCACAATCCCGACTTTGCCAAGATCGGGGTCAAGGTGGATGGGGAGTATCGTCAGCTCAACGACAACGTGTTGCAGCTGGAGAATGAGCTATACGCCCCGATCCGCCCCAAGCGCACTCCGCGCAGCGGCGAGAAGCCCTCGGATGCGCTGGATCAGCGCGGCATCGAATACATCGAGCTGCGCACCGTGGACGTCAACCCCTTCACCCCGCTCGGCATCGATGCGGATCAGATCCGCTTCTTCGACCTGTTCCTGGTCTGGTGCCTGCTGCGCCCCTCTCCGGTGCTGAGTGACGAGGAGATTGCCCGCAACCGCCGCAACCAGAACAAGGTGGTGCTGGAAGGGCGTCGTCCCGGCCTGACGCTTGAAGATGAGCAGGGCAATGCCATTGGCCTCAAAGAGTACGGTCTCAAGCTGTTTGACGAGCTGGCTCAGGTGGCCGACCTGCTGGATCGCTGCTGTGGCCGCAACCGCTATCGCGAGACGCTGGCGATGCACCGCGAGAAGCTGCTCGACCCCGAGCTCACCTACTCCGCCCGCATGCTCAGGGAGTTGCTGGAGAGCGGCAAGGACAACGGCTGCTATGGCGACAAGCTGGCGACCCGCTATCGGGAGGAGCTGCTGGCAGGGGAGCTGCAGTACTGGGATGAAGCCTACTTTGCCGGTGAGGCGAAGGATTCGCTGGCCAAGCAGCGCGAACGCGAACGCAGCGACAGCCTATCGTTCGATGACTTCCTGGCCGACTACTTCGGTACCACTACCACCACGGCCTGAAGGCGGGTTCGTACCAACCAAAGTGCCAACAAAAAGCCGCTCGAGTGAGCGGCTTTTTTATTTCTCTGAACCTGAGCGATATCAGACGTGGTTGTACATGGCCTCGATTTCGCTCTGGTACTTGGCCTCAATGATCTTGCGGCGCAACTTCATGGTGGGGGTCAGTTCACCCAGCTCCATGGAGAAGGCGCTCGGCAGCAGGGTGAACTTCTTCACCTGCTCGAACTTGGCCAGCTCTTTTTGCAAGTCGGCGATGCGTGCTTCGAAGAACTCCATCACCCGGGAGTGGCGCAGCAGCTCGGTCTTGCACTGGTACTGCAGGTTGATGGAGCGGGCGTACTCCTCCAGCGACTCGAAGCAGGGGACGATCAGCGCAGAGACGAAGTGGCGGGCATCGGCGACGATGGCGATCTGCTCGATAAAGCGATCCTTGCCGATGGTCCCTTCCACCAGCTGCGGTGCCACGTACTTGCCGTTGGAGGTCTTCATCAGCTCCTTGAGGCGCTCGGTGAAGTAGATATTGCCCTGGCTGTCGAACTCACCGGCATCGCCGGTACGCAGGAAGCCATCTTCGGTCATCACTTCGGCAGTCGCGTCCGGCTTGTTGTAGTAGCCGCGCATCACGGTGGGGGAGCGCACCAGCAGTTCGTTGTTCTCACCCAGCTTCACCTCGATGCCGTTCAGTGCCGTGCCGATGGAGCCGAGCTTGAACTGGCTGTCTTCGTAGCAGCAGACGGTGGCGGTGGTCTCGGTCATGCCGTAGCCGTACTTGAGATTGAGCCCCATCGCCTGGAAGAAGAGGTTCACATCGTCGGCCAAGCGGGCGCCCGCCACCGGCAGGAAGCGGGTACGACCGCCAAAACGGGCGCGCAGCTTGCGAAACACCAGTCGCTCGGCGAGCCAGAGCTGGCCGTAGAGCTGCGGGGAAGCGGACTTGCCCGCCTGACGGGTGGCAACCATCTGTTTTCCGACCTTGGTCGCCCAGCCAAACAGGGCGCGGCGCAGAGCCGGAGCCTGAGCGACTTTGGCCTGGATCATGGCATAGGCCTTCTCGTAGAGGCGCGGCACGGCGCACATTACGGTCGGCTGCACCTCGCCAATCACATCCATCACCTTCTGCGGATCGCGGATATAGACGTTCTCGGCGCCGCAATAGAGCACGTAGTAGCTCCAGGCCCGCTCGAACACGTGGCTGAGCGGCAGCATGCAGAGCGACACATCCTGCTCGTTCAGATCGAGGCGGCTGTTGTGCATCTCGAAACAGGCGGCGATGTTGCTGAAGTCGAGCATCACCCCCTTGGGCTCGCCGGTTGTGCCTGAGGTGTAGATCAGGGTCAGCAGATCATCCATCCGGTACTGGGTTTCCCGTACTCGCAGTTCCTGCTCGCTGGGCTGATGGTTGCCGGAGACCAGAAATGTCTGGAAGTGGCTCGCCTGCTCGCAGCCGCGCAGGTTGACGCTGCCGTCGAGGGCGATGAGCTGGCGGATCTCGCCGCTTTCAATCAGTTGCAGCGCCTGATCGAACTGGGGTTGTTCGCCAACGAACAGCACCTTGATGCCGGCATCTTTGACGATGTAGCGCAGCTGTTCGAGCGTGCTGGTGGGGTAGATAGGGACGCTGACACCGCGGGCGGCAAGGATGCCGAGATCGGCCTGGGTCCACTCCGGCATGTTGCGGGCATAGATGCCGACCATTTCGGTTGGCTGGTGGCCGGCACGGATCAGCGCCTGTGCGCAGTAGTCCATGGCCTGGCCCAGAGTACGCCAGCCGATGGCGCGCCACTGGCCATCTTGCTGAACCCGCAGGGCAGCCTTGTTGCCAAGCTGGGCAATACGTTCACGCATCAGTCGAACCAGATGAAGCTTCGGCATCAGTTAAACATCCTTTAATTACAGTTGTACGCCCGCTAGGGCACTAAAAATCGGGCTAGAGTTTAAACTCCAATATTACGGCTTACAAGTGTTCGCTGTTTGTCTTGGATCACAAAGAGCGCAAATAGCTCTCCCTTTGCGCAGACTGGCCGATACTGCTAGGAGGCAGAGAGAGGGTTAACGATATGAATCTGTGGGTGAAAGGGGCGTTGGCCGCGGTCGGGCTGATGGTGGTGGGGGGCGCTGCGTTTTGGTTCTTTGCCGGAACGTCATCACAGGGGCCCGCCAATCCCTGGTATCAGGGGGCCGAGGGGTATCAGCAGGCGCAGCAACAGGCGCTGGCGTTGGGCTATCCGCTGCTCTATGTGCTGGAGACCCCCAAGTGCCGCCGCTGCGGCGATCTGGAGAAGAAATTCTGGCAGAGCAAGGAGATGGCTGGCCCGCTTGCCCGGCTGGTGAAGGTGCGGCTTAACCCGGGCAAAGGGGATGGCAGCGAGCAGATCCTGCGCCGCTTTCCCAAAGTCGCCACGCCGCCCGGCATCTATATCCAGCAGCCGGGCCAGCCCCTCAGACCCATCAAGATAGTGGTGGATATCGACCAGATCTGGATGCCGGGGAAAACCTGGCAGCGTGGCTTCTATATGCCGCTCTCCGGTGCCGGATTCGAGGCGGTGGTGCATACCACCCTGGCCTTGCAGGATCCCGCGCTGGACAATGCCCCCCTCGATTGAGGGGGACAAAAGGCTTGGGCGCGACGAGCAGGCTGGATCAGCCGAAATCGAACAGTCGCGACATCAGCACCGCATCTTCCCTGTCGTTGCCGGTGCCGTAGTAGTCGGCGCGGCGGCAATACTCGGCAAAACCGGCACTCTCATAGAGGGAGATAGCGGTTTTATTGCCCGCCCGCACCTCGAGAAACCAGGCCTCTGCCCCGGCTTGCTTGCTGCGCGCCAGATAGGCCTGCAACAGCGCCCGTCCCAACCCCTTGCCTTGAAACGCCGGATGCACGCAGATATTCATTAGCGAGCTGTCACCGGCCACCAGATCCGAGATATAGAAGCCCGCCGGGGTACCATCGACCAGCATCAAGCCGTTGAGATAGCGAGGACCGAAGCAGGAGAGCAGGTTGGCCTCACTCCACGGCTCCTTGTGAGCGGCTTGCTCGATGGGGTAGACAAGGTCGAAATCGCTCTCGAGCAGGGGACGAAACTCAGGCATGGGGGCTCCGGATGGCAAGATGTTGGGCACTGGGGTTGGCAGAGGCGGCATTTGTAAAATCAGGTAAAAAGAGCGGCATTACAGTGGGTCTTGGCGGCATGATGCAGGATCACGCCGCGTTGGCCGCAAGGTGTTGGCGCAGCTGTTGCCACAGGGCGCGCTTTTGCGCGGCGCTGGGGGCGAGCGGGCAGATCAGCGCATTTGGCCGTGCGGGGTTGGCCTCCGTCAGCCAGAGCAGGGGTGAAGCGTCCGACGCTTGCAGATCGGCAGGCGGCAGCTCGCTGAGCAGTGAGACCTCGTCGGGGGTCATGCCGAGCAACTGGCAGATATCCGCCAGCAGCGTGGTGGCTGGCAGCTGAGGCGCCAGCAACCAGAGTTTGCCGCTGGGCAGCGGAGCGCGAGTGGCCGGTGCCGTCTGGCCCAGCTGTGTGGCGTTTTGCGCAAGCTCGGGCGCGAGATCTGCACCCAGCAATGCCGGACGACGCAGTTGCCAGCTTTGAATGCCCATGCGGGCCAACATGCTCTGACGAACGGGATCTTGCATTTGAGGCGACTCACTCTTGATCTGCATTGGGGAAAATTGTGTTGCGCAGGGTACACTCGAACCGCTTTTGCTGCACCCTTTGCAACGCATCATCTGGCGCATGCGGGCATGGTGCCATCACGACACTGGCTATGCATGGGCGCAGCACGCTGCCGATATGGTATCGCACTGCCTTTGCGTGTTTTCCTGCCAGAGGCGGGTATTGTGCGGCAAGCGATACCAGAATAAACATCATAACAAGACAAAACCCAAGGTCGAGCAAATGGATATCGTGCCTTGGGGCTAACATCATCCCAGCTTCGGAACACTCTCTATGTCGTCTTTAGCTCAAGCCCAGAATCCTGCGCGTCTTATTCCCATCCAGGAGCGCTTGCCCCGGCTGCTGGCCGCCCTCGGTGAGGGACTCTACGAACGGCAGGATGCCCTGCGCCTCGGTCTGCTGGCGGCCCTCAGTGGCGAGAGTGTCTTCTTGCTGGGGCCACCCGGTATTGCCAAGAGCCTGATCGCCCGCCGCCTCAAGCTGGCCTTTCACGACGCCCGCCACTTTGAATACCTGATGACCCGTTTCAGTACGCCGGAGGAGGTGTTTGGCCCCCTCTCCATTCAGGCGCTGAAAGAGGATGGCAAATATCTGCGTCTCACCACAGGTTATCTGCCTGAGGCCGAAGTGGTGTTCCTCGACGAGATCTGGAAGGCGGGCCCTGCCATCCTCAACACCCTGCTCACCGCCATCAACGAGCGGCAGTTTCGCAACGGAGACAGCCAGCACCCCATCCCGATGCGCTTGCTGGTGACTGCCTCCAACGAGCTGCCGGCGCAGGACAGCGGGCTGGAAGCGCTCTACGACCGGATGTTGGTGCGGATCTGGATGGACCGGGTGCAGGAGAAAGCCAACTTTCAATCCATGCTGGCCAGCGATGGTCACGCCCACCAGAATCTGCCGGAATCCCTGCAGATCCGGGGGGATGAGTATGAGCAGTGGCAGAGCCAGATTGAACAGGTGCGCCTGCCGGATGCCTGTTTCGAGCTCATCTATCAGCTGCGCCAGCAGCTCGACAGCCAGCTGGCCCATCGCTGCTATGTGTCGGATCGCCGCTGGAAGAAGGCGGTACGGCTCATCAAGGCGAGCGCCTTCTTCAATGGCCGCGATGAGGTCGCACCGGTAGATCTGCTGCTGTTCAAGGATTGTCTCTGGCATGACGAGGAGTCCCGCACCGCCCTGCTGGAGATGATGACCGAGTTTTCCCGCCTTTACGGCTATCAGCAACTGGCGATGACCCGTCAGCTGCTGGCGCTGCGGGATCAGTTCAAACAGCTCAAGCAGAGCGTGGCCCAGCGCCTGTGCACAAAGGCCCGGCAACGCAAGCAGTGGTTTGGCCGGCGGGCCCGGGGTATCGAGATCCCGCTTGCCAATGCCAGACCCTTTGGCAAGCAGGTGCACTTCCATCTGCTCACCCCGGCGCCGCTGGATGGCGGCGATCCCGAACGTCTTACCCGCACCCTGGTGTTCGATCGCACCTTGCTCTCCCATTGGCATCCCACCGGTGAGGCGCTGGTGGGTTATGAGTTCGGCAACCCGAAAGAGGGCCATTACGAGCTGGTGCTGGACGATGAGCTACGGCTGCAGGTGCTCGATATCCAGCGCCAGCAGATCCCGTTGGTGCTGATGGAGCGCAACGCCATCCCCGAGGTGGTGCTGGCGCCCTGGTTGCAGTCGCTCGACGAGCAGCTGGTTCAGGTCGGCAAGGTGATGCAGATACTCAAGCAGCAGCGCAGCCTGTTCGAGCGTCACCAACAACACCTCTTTATCGACTCACGCTGGTTGCAGCAGGTGGAAGACAGCTTCTTCGTGCTGAACCGGGATCTCGAACTGCTGCGCAGCGAGCTGACCCAGTGGCGCGAGCGGTTGCCAAGGCTGGACGAGTAAGGGGCGCTCATGCTTGAGATCGGCATGCTGGATCTGGGGCTCCTAATTGGCGAAGGGGAGCTGGCGGGTGAGGTGGCGCTCCTGCTGGCGGCCTCGCCCAAGATTTCCGAATTTATCAAACGCTCCCCGCTACAGGGCAAGCTGCTGAAAAAGCGCCTGCAGAGTTGGGGCGAGCAGCTTGGTGAGGAGATCCGTCACAAGCCGGTGCCGGTGGCGCTGGAGCAGGAGTACCTGCTCTATCAGGCACACCGGCAACTGCCGATGACCGAGCTGATTGGTCGCCTGCCCGGCTTGCTGGAGTCGCTGGAGCAATACAGCCCCTTCGCTGGGGAGGCCAGATCCTTGGTGCGTCAGCTGACGGCCCACCCCACCGAGGGGCTGCGCCAGCTCTTTATCGACAAGTGGCGCGCCAGTCTGGTGGGAAGCTTGCTGCAACTGCAGCAGCAGATCGCCGAAGCAGAGCGAGAGAAGCAACGTCAAGAGATTGAAGATCAGCTGCTGGCGAGCCGCACCCTGGCCGATGCCCTCGATCCCAACCAGATCTCCGCTGGTGGTCTTTGGGATCTGGCGCAAGGACACTGGCACAAGCGCAGTCTGGTGCTGATCAAACAATATGCCCGCATGTTGCAGCGCGAGCCCTTGCTGGCGGAGATTGCCGGTTTGCTCGGGCGCAGCGAGCGGGATCGGCGGGCGCAGGAGCAACCTGTGCCGCCGGTTCAGGTGCTGGAGCTGGAGCCAGCCCCCAGCGACGATGTGCCGGACGATCTGGTGGGCATCCATCAGGCGAACGATCTGATGAGGTTACTGCCAAGTGAAGCTGTGATGCTGGGGCTGCCGGAGCTGGAGCTGGAGTTCTACCGCCGCTATCTGGAGCGGTGCCTGCTCAGTTACCAGTCACGTGGCACCTTGCCGCGTCAGCGCATCATGCTGCGCACTCCGGAGCAGGGTGGCCAGCAGTTGCAGCAGCGAGGTCCCTTTATCGTCTGTGTCGATACTTCGGGCTCTATGGGTGGTTATCCCGAGGAGTGTGCCAAGGCGCTGTTTCTGGCGCTGCTCAAGGTGGCGATGGATGAGAAGCGCGGCTGCTACCTGATGCTCTTCTCCACCGAGGTGGCGACCCTCGAGATCACCGCGGATACCGGGCTGGACAAGGCGGAGCGTTTCCTCTCCATGAGTTTTCACGGCGGTACCGATCTGGTGCCCTGCCTGGATAAAGCGCTGGCCAAGCTCGATGATCCCGCCTTTGCCAAGGCGGATGTGCTGGTCATCTCCGACTTTATCGCCCAGAGCCTGCCTCATCCCCTGCTCGATCAGATGAACCGCTATCGCCTGCGCCAGACCCGTTTTCACGCCGTCGCCATGTCCCGCCACGCCAAGCAGGCGCTGTTGCGGGTATTTGACAACAGCTGGCTGCTCGATTGCGGCCTGCGCGGTCGGCTGCTGCGGCGCTGGCAGCATCACTAGTGACCGGGAGGGGGCAACCCCTCTTGGTTGTTATCCCGCCTCCTCTTTTTCGCTGTGCATCCCCGCTTTTATTCCAACGCGATGATATCGCAGTAAAATGTGACTAGCCTGCCATTCGGGCTCTCTGTCCGGGTGATAGCCTTTACAACCATTGTTACAGGGGAAAGATGGTGATTTTCCGGCATCGGCTTGCCCGATGATCTTTCCCATTGATCCGGAGTGTGTATGAGCCGACTTGCCTTGCTGCTGTTGCTGGCGGCGTTCGGGCTGGCAGCCAAACCCTTGTCCCCCGAGCAGTTGGAAAATGAACTGGGAGGGATGGAGCGGGTCTATCAGCCGATCGAGTTGCTGCGGGAGCGCCTTGCCCGTTTGCAGCGGGACGGCAACGCCTATCCGCCGTCGCAGCAGATGCGGATCAGTCGTCTGGCTTGCTGGGCTCAATCGGCCGATGACATGCAGGAGTCCCGTACCGCCATCGCCAATGCGGAGCGGATGCTGGCCATTGCGCGAGAGCAGGGTGATGACGCCGCCGTGGCGGAGCTGACGATTTGCCGCGGCTGGTTCAATCAGCTGCTCGGCGAGGTAGCGAAGGCTCGTCACGATTACGATGAGGGGCTGCGGCTGGCAAGAGAGGCCGCCTTGCCGAAGCTGGAGGCGCTGGCGCTGGCCCGCAGGGGGGCCATGCTGTCTTTTCAGGGGGTCTCAGGCCAGGGGCTGATGGATCTCACCAAGGCGCACAATATCTATGAGCAGCTGGGGTTGCCCACCTGGTATCACCAGGCGCAGCTCGAGATTGCAGCCACATTTCGTCGTATGGGCCTCTACGCCGAAGCGCTCGCCACCCTCAACCGGTTGAGCGAGCATTTTGCCAGAAGTCACGACGGGTTTGGCTCGGCAAGGCTAAGTGATCAACTGGCGATGGTTTATCTGCAGACCGGGCGTTATCAGGATGCGCTGGGCGAGCTTGAACGCAGTGCGGCCTTTTATAATCAGCCTCAATATCTGATTGAGCATGCCGAACGCATGGTGATGCAGGCCGAGGCTCTGCTCGGGCTGGATCGCCCCGCTGATGCCGGACGCTTGCTGGCACAAGCTGCGAAGGTGCTCTCTCCCGATGTTGACCCCATCCTCCATGCGCATCTCGAGCTGGTGCGGGCGAGGTTGAGAGTCGAACAGCAGGAACCGGCGCCAGCCTTGCGTGCGCTTGAGAAGATTGAGCCGATTTTGAAGGTGGAAGGGCACGTACGTTTTTTGCTCGAGCTCTACTGGGTACGCAGTCGGGCGCTCGAGTTGCAAGGCGACTATCCGGCGGCACTGGCCGCATTGCGGGAGCATCTGGTGCAGGAGCAGCGGCTCGATCAGCTGTTACGGGAACAGAGCACGGCCTGGGTTCGCGGCGAGTTCGAGCTGGCCCGTCAGGAGGGGGAGAACGAGCGACTGCGAGTCGAGCAGCAGTTGCAGCAGCAGGAGCTGGAGCAGGTCAAGGAGCGTCGTTTCTGGCTGCTGGTGGTGATGGTGCTTTGCGGGGTACTGGCGCTGATGACGATGGGGTGGCTGCTTGATCGCAACCGTCGGATGCGTCGTCTGGCCTTTACCGATGAGCTGACCGGCATCAACAACCGCCGTCGGGTGCTGCGGCAGGGCAGCGATATGCTGGCGCTGGCTCGCAGGCAGGGCTCGCCATTTTGTCTGCTGGTGTTCGATATCGATCACTTCAAGCGGATCAACGATACCCTGGGACATCATCAAGGAGACAGGGTGCTGCAATGGGTCTCTCGGGCGGCAGATCGTCAGCTGCGGCACCAGGATCAGTTGGGGCGTACCGGCGGAGAGGAGTTCTTGATCCTGCTGCCGGATACCAGCCTTGAAGAGGCGTGCCGGGTGGCTGAGCGGATCCGTCACACGGTCGCCAACCGGGCGCTGCCCGGCATGTCGTACCCGGTAACCATCAGTATCGGATGTGCCTCTCTGCGAGACGATGATCAGGATCTGGCGGCCTTGATCCAGCGTGCTGACAATGCGCTGTATCGTGCGAAAGAGGCGGGGCGCAACCGGGTGGAGACAGACGAGTGACGGGCCGGGTATTGTCACTCACCAGGGTGTCATCGATATTGGGGAGCACACTGATACGGCGATGATGCTCGTCCCCTGCGCTCGTTCTTGCCTGCGATGACAGATTGGCAAGCGCGAGCGCAGAAGACCGTCAGAAGGGCGTTATGCCCAGGCGCTGCCGCCATTGAGGTGAAGCACCTCACCATTCATGTTGTTGTTGCTCATCAGGAATAACGCGGCCTGCGCATAATCCTCTCCCTCTCCCAAGCGTTTCAACGGCAGGCTTTGCGCCACGGCAGCCACTTTTTGTGGGTCATTGCCCAGTGCTTTAAGCAGCATGGGGGTGCGCATGGGGCCCGGGTTGATAACGTTGATCCGACGGGGGGTCAGCTCGGTAACCAGACTGTGAGCCAGTGTTTCGACGGCGCCAGCTGCAACGGCAGGGAGTGCTTTACCCGGTTGTGGGCGGCGCGTCACCATCCCGGACGTGAGCACGATGGAGCCGCGTTCTGACAGTTTGGGTGCTGCGGCGCGGATCGCATGAACACTTCCCCAGAAGCGGCTGTCCATGTTGATTTTCAAATCCTCGATGGCAGCGGTGAGAAAGCTGCCTGGTCGCATGACGGCGGCGGTGATGACGAGATGATCCAGCGAATCCAGCTGGTTGAAAAAGTGATTGACGGAGTCGACGTCGAGAATATCCAGTTGATGGCCACTGGCACTTGGGCCCAGTTCAGCCAGCGCAGTGGCAAGCTGCTCACGGCTGGAACCGCCGATAATGACCTTGGCGCCTTGCTCGATCGCTTGCTGGGCGGTGGCCAGGCCAAGACCCGAGGTACCACCGATAATGACGATCTGTTGATTGTGCAGGGTGGAATGTTTCATGTAATGACCTCTCCATTATGTAGATACGATTTACATATTTGTAGCTGGGTAGGGAAAGTCCAAGTATGAAAATTTATCAAGAGTGGTTGTTGCTGGCATGAGGAGGGGGCCAAGTCCACGTGGTCCGGATGCTGCCATCCGATTCGGAGTGTTTGATTTCCTGTTCAGTTGGAACCTGTGAAACGGCTGAGCGGCCAAATTATCATCTCTTGTCATGCTGGGTATTTTTCACTCGCGCGGGTATAATGTCGCGCAATTTTGCTTTGACTCAGGCGAGAAGACCCATGTAACGCAACCCTCCTCCCTCTCTCCACCTGGTTGGCAAAACGCCAGCTGGCGTGGCTTTCGTTGCGTATACATGTGCCGTGAGCGGCATTCCGGATTTATTCCCACGGTGGCTGATGCCACCGCTCAATAGAAGAACGTTGAATTATGTCAGCTGAATTTCTGAGTGAAGTCTCCAAGAGACGCACTTTTGCGATCATTTCGCACCCGGATGCGGGTAAAACCACTATCACCGAGAAAGTCCTGCTGTTCGGACAGGCCATTCAGCGCGCCGGTACCGTCAAGGGCCGTGGCTCGGGCCAGCACGCCAAATCCGACTGGATGGAGATGGAGAAGCAGCGTGGTATCTCCATCACCACCTCGGTGATGCAGTTCCCCTATGCCGACTGTCTGGTCAACCTGCTCGACACCCCGGGTCACGAGGACTTCTCCGAAGATACCTACCGTACCCTGACGGCGGTCGACTGCTGCCTGATGGTCATCGACGCCGCCAAGGGTGTTGAAGACCGGACTCGCAAGCTGATGGAAGTCACCCGTCTGCGCGATACCCCCATCCTCACCTTCATGAACAAGCTGGACCGTGAAGTGCGCGATCCGATGGAAGTGATGGACGAGGTGGAGCGCGAGCTGAAGATCATGTGCGCCCCCATCACCTGGCCTATCGGCTGCGGTAAATCCTTCAAGGGTGTCTATCACCTCTACAAGGATGAGACCTATCTCTACCAGAGCGGTCAGGGCCACACCATTCAGGAGAAGCGTGTAGTCAAGGGGCTGAACAACCCGGATCTGGATGCCGCCGTCGGCGAAGATCTAGCCCGGCAACTGCGTGACGAGCTGGAGCTGGTGCAGGGCGCCTCTCCCGAGTTCGATCACGATGCCTTTATCGCTGGCGAGATGACCCCGGTCTTCTTCGGTACCGCACTGGGTAACTTCGGTGTTGACCACATGCTGGATGGCCTGACTGACTGGGCGCCGTCTCCCATGCCGCGCAAGGCCGAGAGCCGCGAAGTGGTGGCGACCGAGGAGAAGTTCTCCGGTTTCGTATTCAAGATCCAGGCAAACATGGATCCGAAGCACCGTGACCGTATCGCTTTTATGCGTATCGTGTCAGGTACTTACAGCAAGGGCATGAAGATGCGCCATGTGCGTATCGGCAAGGATGTGAACATCTCCGACGCCGTGACCTTTATGGCCGGTGACCGTGAGCAGGCGGAAGACGCCTTCGCCGGTGACATCATCGGTCTGCACAACCACGGTACCATCCAGATCGGCGACACCTTCACCCAGGGTGAGGATCTCAAGTTCACCGGTATCCCGAACTTTGCACCGGAACTGTTCCGTCGCATCCGCCTGCGCGACCCGCTCAAGCAGAAGCAGCTGCTCAAGGGGTTGGTCCAGCTCTCCGAAGAGGGCGCGGTGCAGGTGTTCCGTCCGCTGATCAGCAACGATCTCATCGTCGGTGCGGTCGGTGTGCTGCAGTTTGACGTGGTGGTTTCGCGCCTCAAGAGCGAGTACAACGTCGAGGCCATCTACGAGGCGGTCAACGTCTCCACCGCCCGCTGGGTGGAAGGGACCGACGTCAAGAAGTTCGAAGAGTTCAAGCGTAAGAACGAGGTCAACCTGGCCCTCGATGGCGGTGACAACCTCACCTATATCGCACCGACCATGGTCAACCTGCGCCTGGCACAGGAGCGCCACCCGGACGTTGAGTTCCGCCAGACTCGCGAGCACTGATAAGTGCCTGCCTGCTCGGCAGACAAGATAAAAGAGGCCCCGCTTCGGCGGGGTCTCTTGTTTTGTGCCGTTTTGCCTGTTTAAGGAGGGATGCAGGGGGTAATGGTTCAGCATATACCAGTCGCAAGCAGCCCTCACCCTAGCCCTCTCCCGGAGGGAGAGGGAACCATCAGAGGTCAGCCTGAAAGATCGCGGAAGTGTTTTTACCCCCTTCTCCCCTTGCGGGAGAAGGGTTGGGGATGAGGGGGCTACCCCAGTGTCAGCACCATACAGATCTCGCAATCCCCGTGGCCGGTGCAGCCAAGGGGGCCGGGCAGGTGTTCAAAGCCCAGTGATTCGTAGAGGCTGGTGGCTTCGCGCAGTACCTCAGTGGTCTCCAGATAGCAGCGGCGATAGCCCAAACTACGAGCGGCATCCAGTGCTTGCAACACCAACCGCTTGCCAAGGCCCAGTCCGCGCAGGGCGGGCATAAAGTACATCTTCTGCAGCTCGCAGACTCCCTCTTCTCCCGCCAATGGCGCGATACCGCCACCGCCGAGGATGGAACCGTCTGGTCCTTCGATGACCCAGTAGCGACTCTTCTCCCCCTGATAGCTCTGGGAGAGGGTATCGAGATTGGGATCCGAGACCCCATAGCCCTTGTCTGCGGTGAGACCATATTCGGCCGATACGGCGCGGATCACCAAGGCGATCTGGGCATTGTCCGCCGCCTTGATGGGGCGGATCTGGTAACCCCGCTGGCGGCGGGCGCGGGAGAGGGCGCTGCGATAGAGCCGCAGCCCTTGCCACAACTGCTCCCGCTCGGGCAGGCTCAACTGCGCCAGCATCTCTTCCATCGCCCCGTCCATCTCCCGGTGCAACTCCAGCAGCATCCCCTGACCGTTGACGGTAAGGCGGGCCTCCTTGCTGCGGCCGTCGGAGGGGTGCGGGTGCCAGCTGATGAGCTCCCGCTCGGCGAGGCGCGCCAGCGGACGACTGGCGTTGGATTTGTCGATGTGCAGCTTTTCTGCCAGCTGCTGGTTGGTAGCCGGGGCGTTTTCCAGCTCGATCAGCAGGTGAGCCTCGATGGGGGTGAGGGCCAGATTGCCGCACTGCTGGGAGAGCATGCCGAGTTCGCGAACCAGATCGCGCGACAGGGCGCGCAGGGGACGGGGATCCATATCGTGGTTTCCTTTTTAGTTGTGCATGACAACTAAAATAGCGTAAAAGTTGTAATTCGCAACCTTTTGCTGTGATGACTTGCAGAATATGGGGTGAGCGGCAGCACCGTTGGCGGGGCTGCCGCAGGTGGGGCGGTCGTCAGGCGGCGGCTCTGATAGCCAGCTCCGGGCGGCGGGAGAAGCAGCGGGCGAGCAGCAACATGGTGGCGACGCCTATGGTGCCCAGCACCAGCCAGGGGAGGGCCGGTTGTCCCTGTTGCAGCGAGAAGTCATAGAGGGAGCCGCCGCCCACGTAGCCGGTCATGCCCCCCAGCGCCAGTCCGAGGCGGCTGAAGCCCATGTAGCTGCCGCGGGCTGTTGGGTTGGCAAGCCTGGTCATCAGGGTCTCCCGGGCCGGTTCACAGATGATAATCCCCAGATAGAAGCAGGCCAGCAGTACGAAGATGCCGGAGAGGGTGCTGACGAAGGCGACCAGCCCGATCCCCACCGTCATCAGCAGGATACCTGCCATCAGTCGGCTCTCCAGCCGATAGCGCCGCTCGCTAAAACGGGCGATAGGGTAGAGCAGCGCCAGTGACAGCGCCGTTTCCAGGCTGTACATCCAGCCCACGGCGGTGGTGCTGCCGGATAGTTGTTTGACCAGAATGGGGAAAATCAGCATCACCTGTACCCACAGCATGTAGTAGCCGCTTAAGATCAGCACCAGTCGGCAGAAGGCGCGATCCGCCAGCACCTGTCCCAACCCTTCCCGCATCGGAGTCGGTTTGACCGAGAGGCGGTAGGCGGGCAGCAGGGTCCAGTTGCAGAGAGCCGCCAGGGTGAAGAGTCCGGCGCCCAGCAGGCAGACATAGGTGAAGTCAAAGCGCAGCAGCCAGCTGCCTAGCAGGGCACCGGTGACGGCTCCCGCACTCTCCAGCATCATCAGCAGGGAGATAAAGCGGCCCCGTTCATGGGGACGGGTAAATTTGATCACCAGTGCGGCCCGTGGCGGGTCGAACAGGCAACCGCCCAGTCCGGAGAGGAAGCAGGAGAAGATCAGCATGGCGCCGCTGTCGGCCCAGGCCAGGGTGGCAAAGCCGACGGCGCGCAGCAACATGCCGGTGACGATGAGTGGGCGGGCGCCAAAGCGGTCGGCCAGCGAACCGCCAAAGATCCCCAGCCCCTGCTGGGTCAGCTGGCGCAGGCCGAGTGCCAGCCCCACCAGACCGGCCGCCCAGCCGAGTTGATCGACGAAGCGCAGGCTGATCATCGGCATCACCACAAAGAAACCCAGGATCACCAGTGTGGTATCCAGCGCCAGAAACCAGCGTCCCCAAAACCTCGCCCTATCGACCATAGCGCCCTCTCATTCACAGATACCTTCATTCTGGAGAGGGTTTAGATATAGTGGTAGACGACAACTACCTATATTTCATATCAGGATTATTTATGTCTATGGATCTGGACGATCTGCAACTGCTGCTGGATGTGGCCGAGCTGGGCAGCTTCAGTCAGGCGGCGGCCATTCGTGGCTGGTCACAGCCGCTGGTGAGCCAGCGGATTGCCCAGCTGGAGGAGAGCCTCGGGGCGCCGCTGTTTCAGCGTCATCGGCGCGGCGTGACGCCGACCCGTGCCTGCGAGGAGTTTCTGCCATCAGCCCGCTCTGCGCTGGCGATCCTGAGCGAAGGGCGGCTGGCACTGCAGGGGGCGCCAGCGCTGCCTTGTATCCGTCTCTCCAGCCTGCCATCTCTTACTTCGGTGGTGTTTGGCTCGCTATTGATGGAGCTGGTGGATGAGCCGTTCGAAATCCGCTGTACCACGGATCACTCCGGCGAGATCATGCAGTCGCTGCTGACCGGCGAGGCCGATATCGGCTTTGTACTCAAGCGTCCGCCAGTTGCGGGCCTGCAGATGGAGCTGCTCTGCTGCTCCCCCATTATCGCTATCGCCTCGCCATTGCATCCGCTGGCCGGTTGTCACGGTCTCACTCTGGAGGATATTGCCGACCAGCGGCTGGCGCCTCAGGTATGGGGGCCGGGGTGTGACGTCTTTATCCAGCAGTTGCGGCGGCTGCGGCGGGCTGCCAGCCCCCTGCATGCGGTGCAACCCGCCAGTGCAGCGCGGGATCTGGCGCTGGAACACGGGTTTATCACCCTGATGCCGGAGCTGGCTATCAAGCGGGATCTGGAGGTGGGGCGGCTGGTCAGGCTCGATGTGCGCAATCTGCCGCAGGAGCATTGGGATGTGATGATGGCGTGGCGCGGTGGCAAGCGGCCCAACCCGGCTCGGGAAACCGTGTTGGCCACCGCCCGCACGCTGGCGAAACGGTGGCGCAATGAGTAGAGCGATGCGGGACAAGGCCCGCACCGGGTGGATCAGTAGCTGGCCTTGAGGGTCACGCCACTGAACGCTGCAAACCCTGACAGCTGCACATGCCAGGTGCCCGCCTTGGGATTGGTGAACGAGCAGCTTTCGTTATTGCCCCCCTTGTAGGGGCGGCAGTCGTAACTGCTGCTGGTGGGGGCGCTGCCAAAGCGGACGTAGAGGTCGGCATCACCGGTACCGCCGCTGCTGCTGATCTGCAGCGACCTGGTGCCCGCCGGTACGTTCAGGGTGTAGTTGAGTTTGCCACCCTTGCTGGCGGCGAGGTTGCTCACCGGCACGCCGTTTTGCAGCACGTTGTCGCTCGGTGGCGGCGTGGTGCCGCAGCTGGCATCGACCCCGACGGTCTGGAAGGCCCGTGCCACATCCGCCTGACTGTAACCCAGATCGGCGGTCGCCCGGCTGACGCCGCAGGCCCCTTGCTGGTAGTTGGTGTTGGCGCCCCAGTAGAGGCGGTTGGCCAGCAGGAACACTTCAAATGCCTTGCGGGTGTTCCAGCCACTGCTGGTGGCGAGCAGGTAGAAGGCGCGGTTATAGACCCCTGAGCTGTGGTGTACATCCATCCCCTCCTGATAATCCGCCGCATGGCCGATGGATCTGCCATCCCGGGTCGGATCCTCGAAGTAGCGCAGGGAGCCGTTGCCCTTGAAGATCTGGGCGCCGACCAGCCAGTCGTTGCTCCCCTTCATGTAGAACTCGGCCGCTTCCCCCGCCATATCGGAGAAGGCCTCGTTGATGCCGCCGGATTGTCCTGAATAGATCAGCCCGGAGTTCTGCTCGGTAAAGCCGTGGCTCACCTCGTGGGCCGCCACATCGAGGCTTACCAGCGGGTGGAAGGTGGTGGCGCCGTCACCGAAGGTCATCTGGCTGCCATCCCAGAAGGCATTTTCGTAATTCTTGCTGTAGTGAACCCGCATCTTCAGTTTGAAGGTGAGGGGCGCCGTGTTGTACCAGTTGCGGTACATGTCGAACACCACGTTGCCAAAGTAGTGGGCGTCGTTGAGGGGCGAGTAAGCGCCGTTGATCTCCTTGACCCGGTTCTCCGGGCAGGTGAACTGGTGGATGGCGCCGCCAGAGGTGGCGTGGTTGAGGTTGATGGTATCGACGTTGGGGCTGGTCATCCGGCAGTTGTCATCCACGATGAGCGGGCCAAAGTCGGTGCCGTAGACGTATTTGCCGGTCTTGATGTTGCCCCCCGGGCCGGTGGCATCCTTGTGGTTGATCCCCTCCCAGCGTTTGAGCTCCTCACCACTCTGGGCATCAAGAATGACGAAGGGGCGGCTTGGCTTGTCACCTTCGGCGATGAAGGAGACCTGATAAACCAGCCGGGCCAGCCCGTTCTCATCCTGCATCACGTAGAGTTTGACCTGCTCGTTGCTCCCCTTGCTGCCCGCTTTGGCCTTGCTGGCGGCATCCTGTGGCGAGAGGGTGGCGGCCGGGCTTGCCACATCCTGATCGATCTGGCGCAGCATGCGCCCGCTGGCCTGTTGCAGCTGGCCGTTCAGGCTCTTGTCAGCCACCACCACCTGACCCATTACCGGGATGCCGTTCCAGACCTGCTCGTAGCGGATCCGCTGCTGGCCGTTGGGCAGCTTGACCACCCGCACCTGGCGAAACTCGCCATCTTCCAGCTGCAAGGTACCACTCGCGGCACTGAGGCCTGTCATGGCCAGGATGCCGTTTGCCGTTACGTTGATCTCTACCTCTTGCGCCGCCAGTGCGGCGCTTCCCCAGCAGGCCAGCGCAACGGCCAGATAAATTTTATTCATCTCTTCTTTCCTTAAATCGATGAGGTTGATAAACCGACCGAAGGTCGGGCGTTTTGAAGCTAGTGCCGGTGGGGGAAAGTGCCCCCTGTCAAAAGTGACAGCGCAGCACAAAGGGGTAGCAGGATCTGCCAAAGTGCCGTTTTGGGGCATTCGCCGGCTCCATGTGGAGAGCATTATCCGGTTTCAGACACCCACCCTCCTCTTTGGAGGGAGGAGAGTCCGTGCGCAGTCACCCTCTGCGAAGCCTGCCGGAGGAGGGCCGTAAAAGTGGCTGGCGCGGCCAGTGGCGATTGGCTACATTGGGTGCTGGCTTTCGATTTGATCACTGATTTGAAAGGAGAATCCCATGTTTTCATGGCAGTTGGACGACGAGCTTGCGCTGCTCTTCTTGCAGCCCGATATGGCGAGCGAACTGTTTGCCCTCTGCAATGACAACCGGGAGTACCTCTCCCAGTGGCTACCCTGGCCGCCACTGATCCAGCGCCCCGTTGACAGCGCCCTCTTCATTCGCAGTGCCATCGAGAAGTTCGCCCGCGGCGAGGGGCTCACCACTGCCATCGAGTATCAGGGGGAGGTGGTGGGGGTCATAGGTTACAACAGCATCGATCACGATCTTGGCAAGGTGGTCATCGGTTACTGGCTGGCGGAGCGCTGGCAGGGTAACGGCATCATCACCCGTGCCTGTCAGGCCCTGATCCACCACGCCTTCGAAGAGATGGGGATGGAGAAGGTGGAGATCAGCGCCGCCACCGATAACGAGCCCAGCAGGGCTGTTTGTGAACGGCTCGGGATGCAGCTGGAGGGGGTGACCCGGCGCGCAGAGCGGCTGGGCAACCGGATTGTGGACCATGCCCACTACAGCTTGCTGCGCGATGAGTGGTTAAGACAGCGGGAGTCCTGATGGCGCTGCCACATATCAAGACGGCCCGCACCCACCTGACCATACTGTCGCCGGACCAGGCCCCCATGATGCTCGACTTCTACCGGCGCAACCGCGCCCATCTCGCCCCCTGGGAGCCGCTGCGGGACGAGCACTTTTACACACTCTCTTACTGGCATGCCCGGCTGCAGGACAGCTACAGCCAGTTCTTTAACGGCACCGGCGTCAATCTGGTGGCCCTCGATCCGGCTGGCGAGCGGGTGATCGCCACCTGCAACTTCAGCAATATCCTGATGGGGGTCTTCAAGGCGTGTCATCTGGGCTATGCCATCGACCAGCAGCATCAGGGGCAGGGGGTGATGAGAGAGGTGCTGTCAGCCGCCATTGACTACCTGTTTCGGGAGCACGATCTGCATCGCATCATGGCTTGCTATATGCCTGCCAATCAGCGTAGTGGCGCCTTGCTGGAGCGGCTCGGCTTCGAGCGGGAGGGATTCGCACGGGCGTATCTGATGATCAATGGCCGCTGGGAGGATCACATCCTCACCTCGCTGATTAATCCGGCCCCCTGAGCGACAGATAAAAAAACGGGTCCGAAGTTGCCTTCGGACCCGTCTTCGAATGAGGTGCAGGCTTAGTTGGCCTTGGCATCGCTCACTGCAGCTTCAACCTTGGTAGCGGCTTCGGTAGCAGCTTTTTCTACGGTTGCAGTCGCTTCGGAGGTGGCCTTCTCTACGGTAGAGGTGGCTTCGCTAGCGGCTTTTTCTACAGTGGCAGCAACTTCGGCGGCCGGAGCAGCAGCAGGAGCGGCAGCTTTTTCTTCTTTCTGACCGCAAGCAGTCAACATCAGACCCAGGATACCGGCTACCAGTACTTTGTTCATGTGCATTCCCTCAAATAAATATGGAGAGATGGTCTGTGCAACCATCACAGCGCCCACCGTTGCCCGGTATTGAAACAAGAAGCCGGGAGGCAGCAGGCGGGCGCAATATAGCCTCATTAGTTACCGATGAAAACGGATATCACAATGACATTTTTTCGTGCCGTGGATAAAAAGCTCCACTGCAACGACTGATATCAATACAAGATGCCGTTAAATGGCGCTAATTGCACAATAAAACACCGCTTTGCTGCCATCTTATGGCGGTTTAGCAAGGTCAAGGTTATTCAATAGTGGCTGATGACCCGCACCTTAGTCAGACAGCTTCTGACAGGGCAGCCGTTTTCCCTCAAGGTGGCTCTGACGGGCCAGATCCAGCAGCGCCATCACCGCCAGCGCTTCACTTGCTGGCACCGGGTTGCTCCCTTCGCCCTTGATGGCGGCGCAGACACCGCGATAGTAGGCGCCATAATCCCCCGCCTCACCCACCACGCTCTGCTGCTGCAGCTGACCATCGACAATGCGGCTGAGCTGACCGGGTTCACTATCAATGCCCCAATCAGCTGCTGGTGGCCGCTTGCCCAGCTTGAGCTGATCTTCCTGCACATCCATACCGAATTTCACGAACGAACCCTGGCTGCCGTGAATGACAAAGCGCGGCATGGTGGCCGAGACCAGACAGCTGCCATGCAGAATAACCCGCAGAGCACCGTAACCCAGCACCACATGGAAGTAGTCGTCCGCCAGTGCGCCGGGGCGTTGCTCGGCCAGATCGGCCTGCAACCAGTCCGGTTGGCCGAACAACTGCAATGCTTGATCCAGCACGTGAGGGCCGAGATCGAACCAGAGGCCGGAACCCGGGCCACCCGCTTCGCGCCAGCGCTGGCGCACCTCGGGGCGATAGCGATCGAAGTGGGATTCGAACTGGGCGATCTGTCCCAGCGTCCCCTCGGCAATCAAACGGCGCACGGTAAGGAAATCCCCGTCCCAACGACGGTTGTGGAAGATACTGAGCAGCCGCTGCTGCTTTTCGGCCAGCTCGACCAGCGCTTGCGCCTCGGCCAGATCCAGTGCAAAGGGCTTATCGATCACCACATGTTTGCCTGCCAGCAGCGCCTGGCGGGCCAGAGGAGCGTGGGTGTCGTTGGGGGTGGCGATCACCACCAGATCGACGGTCTCATCGCTTAGCACCTCCTCCAGTGAACCGACCCGGCAGCCGGGCAGATCGGCCTGCACCTTGGCGGCATCGCGGCTCACCACCCAACTCAGGGACAAGCCCGGCGTGGTGGCGAGGAAGGGGGCGTGGAAGGTCTTGCCTGCAAAGCCATAGCCCACCAGGGCTGCGTTGAGAGTGTGGCTCATCGGGAGTTCTCCGCTGACATCGAGTGAGTGGGGTCGCCATCACAGGCTCTCTGCCGGATGGCCATTCGTTGTAAAGGCGATACAAACGAGAAGGGGGCCGATGGCCCCCTGAGTGTGCCCATCAGAGCACAGGATTTATTGCAAACACAAGCGGCGGCCGCGTCGGGTCATCAGCATCACCAGAGGCGGCAGCAGCAGCCACATATGCAGCGCCAGCTGGCTGATCGGGTCGTGCATCAGGGCGCCAGTCAAGCCAACGAGGGCGCCGGAGCCGCTCATCTGGAACAGGCCGAGCAGAGCGGCGGCGGTACCGGCGCAGTGGCCGAACGGTGCCAGCGCCATCCCGGCGGCAGCGCCCAGGATCATGGCAAAGCCGATGCTGGAGAGGAATACCGGCCCCATCATCGCCAGCGGATGCTCGATGTGCATCGCCAGCGTCAGGGTGATGGCCGAGAGCATCAATACCAGCAGGCCGATGCGCAGGGTGCGTCTTGGCCCCACCTTGGCGATAAAACGCGGCGCCATGAAGCAGGCCAGGATGTTGAGGGCTGCGTTGGCGGTAAACCAGTAGCTAAAGCCGCTCATATCGAGCCCCAGTTTCACCATCAGCTGCACCGGTGCGGCTGTGACATAAGCGAGGATCACCGCCATCGCCAGCATGCACAGCGCCGCGTTGAACAGGAAGCTGGGGGAGCGCAGCACCGGGCTGTAGCGGGACCAGCTGATGAGAGCCCCTTCGCTGCGGGTCTCCTCCGGGCGGGTCTCCGGCATCCGCCACATCAGCCAGCTGCCGACGATGAGCGCATAACCGGCCATAAACCAGAAGTTTGCAGACCAGCCCGCCTTGGCGGTGAGCCAGCCACCGAGCAGGGGGGCCAGCGCAGGAATAAAGCAGATGGCGCCATTGAGGTAGGAGATCATCTGACCGCTCTTTTTCGGGCCATAGCTGTCACGCACCACCGAGAAGGCGGCGACCGAGGTAGCGCAGGCGCCGAAGCCCTGCAGCACCCGGGCCAGCATCAATTCACCGAGGCTGGCTGCAAAACCGGCCCCCAGCGCGCTCAGGCCATAGAGCAGCACGCCGCCCAGCGCGATGGGCTTGCGACCGTAACGATCGGCCAGCGGGCCAACAAGCAGTTGCCCCAGTCCCATGCTGAACAGGAACCAGGTGATGGTGCCCTGCATCAGAGTTACTTCGGCGCCCAGCTGCTCGGCCATCTGCGGAATGGCGGGCAGGTAGATGTCGATAGCCAGCGGACTGAACAGCACCAGTAGTACGAGTAAAAGTATCAATGGCATCTGTCACCTCTTTAGTCAGCCAGGTTAATGAATTGGGGCGCGAGTCTACTGACTCACAGTAATGAATAGAAATGGTATTTAATCACTTTGGTTATTCCATTATGGAAACATGTATTAAAAAGCTGGTTATTCGATGGCGGCAAATCCCCCGTAACCCCATCACAGCGGGTGTAATTGACGCTTTTACTAAACGCTTGCGCCGCATAGAATGCGCAGATTATTTTTGCGGAGGTGCTCGATGAACAAGCTTGTCCTGGCAACAGGTAACCAGAAAAAGGTGAAGGAATTGGCCGCCATGTTGGCCGATATGAAGATCCAGGTGATCCCACAGAGCGAGTTTGCGGTCTCCGATGCCGATGAGACCGGCACCACCTTCGTCGAGAATGCCATCATCAAGGCCCGCCACGCCGCCCGTATTACCGGTCTGCCCGCCGTGGCCGATGACTCCGGTCTGGAAGTCGATCTGCTGCAAGGGCGCCCCGGCGTTTACTCCGCCCGCTTTGCCGGTGTGGGTGCCGGTGACAAGGCCAACATCGAGAAGCTGCTCGGCGAGCTGCAAGGTGCCCCCGAGTACCTGAAGAGCGCCCGCTTCTGGTGTGTGCTGGTCTATATGCGCCACGCTGACGATCCCACTCCCATCATCTGTCAGGCGAGCTGGGAAGGGATGATCATCGACGAGCCGCGCGGTCAACATGGCTTTGGCTATGACCCCGTCTTCTTCGTGCCGGATCACGACTGCACCGCCGCCCAGATGCCCGCCGAGCTGAAGAACCAGCTCAGCCATCGCGGTCAGGCGCTGGCCAAGCTCAAAGCGGCGCTGGCTGCGGCGCACTGAGTTACTTCGCCACCTTGTCGGTTACACACGGTCAATTACACATAGTCATCTACAATGGGGGCCTTGAGCCCCCGTTTTATTGGAAGCCCCATGCTGCAACTGCCGCCGCTCTCTCTCTACATTCATGTGCCCTGGTGCGTCCAGAAGTGCCCTTACTGTGACTTCAACTCCCATGCCCAGAAGGGGGAGTTGCCTCACCTCGAATATGTCGCCGCCCTGCTGGAGGATCTGGATCAGGATCTGAAGTGGGCGCAGGGGCGGCCACTCTCCTCCATCTTTATCGGCGGCGGCACCCCCAGCCTGTTGACGGTGGAGGCGATGCAAGCCTTGCTAGACGGGGTGCGAGCCCGCATTCCGCTCACCGCAGATTGCGAGATCACCATGGAGGCCAATCCGGGCACGGTGGAGGCGGACAAGTTTGCCGGTTTCCAGCGCGCCGGCATCAACCGTATCTCCATCGGTGTGCAGAGCTTCCAGCAGGAGAAGCTGACTCGGCTTGGGCGTATCCACGGCCCGGAAGAGGCGCGCAAGGCCGCGGCACTGGCCCATGCCATCAAGTTGCCTACCTTCAATCTGGATCTGATGCACGGTCTGCCGGATCAGAGTCTGGACGATGCCCTTTATGACCTGCAGCAGGCTATCGACTGCGCCCCGCCGCACCTCTCCTGGTATCAGCTCACCATAGAGCCGAACACGGCCTTTGCCTCCAAACCGCCCAAACTGCCGGAAGATGACACCCTGTGGGATATCTACGAGCAGGGCCACGCCATGCTCACCGCCAGCGGTTATCGCCAGTACGAGATCTCGGCTTACGCCAAAGAGGGCTACCAGTGCCATCACAACCTCAACTACTGGCGCTTTGGCGACTATCTGGGGATCGGCTGTGGTGCTCACGGCAAGGTGACCGATCTCGCTAACCAACAGATCCTGCGCACCGCCAAGGTGAAGCATCCAAAAGGGTATCTGGACAAGAGCCGCTCCTATCTGGACGAGCAGTGGCAGGTGACGGCAGACGATCTGCCGCTCGAATACTTTATGAACCGCTTCCGCCTGTTTGAACCGGCCCCCAAGGCGGAGTTCGAGGCCTATACCGGCTTGCCGTTGGAGCGGGTCGAGACGGTGCTCGCCATCGCCCAAAGCAAGGAGCTGATCGAGGATCTGGGAGAGAGCTGGCAGCTCACTTCTCTCGGCCATCGCTATCTCAACGTGCTGCTCGAACTGTTTATGGATGAGTGAGCGGCCTGTTGAGGCGCAACTTTGAGGTGGTGAGTTGGCGTTGCCATATCGCTTCTTCTGTCAAAACAATCAGGGCGCCAATGGCGCCCTGATTGTTTTGGTCGGTAGAAACCCGCTCAGCAGCAGACGCGGATCATCTGCTGTTGGCCGGGCTCCCACCGCTTGCCGAATTTGGCCTTGCGCTGGTAACTCCCCTTGCCCTTCTTGTTGCGCTCGACCCGGCTGCGAAACAGGGGATCGGAGAGCAGGGCGTGCAGATGGTTATCCTTTATCTCGCCGCGCTGATGGGCATAGCAGCCCCCTTGCGCATCTTCCTCACGGGGGAGGACGGGTTGGTCGACCCGGATCTTGGCCATGATGGCTCCTCTTCTTTTCTCTTGGTGTGTTGATTCTTGTGTCTGGATGGTGGTTTTCGCTGCGAGCGCCTGTTCAGCTGAGCGCCCGGCAACCGGATGCACTGGCACCGGTTAAAAACGCGGCGATTTTGTCACCAAATCGCCGCCAGAGCAATGCGTCGGCGGCGCCGAGTCAGTCACACTGAGCCAGGCACGCTCAGTCAGGCGTACCATGTCAGCCGTGAACCGGGTCATGCTGGTCGTGGCTGTGGTGCTCGTGATGGGCCGGAGCGCCAGATTCCAGCGTCTCGAGGATGGCGCAGTGCTCCGCCGAGCGCGGCCCGCCGCAGCAGATATTGGAGAGCTCGCGCAGATTGTCGCGAAAGCGGGTCAGTTCGATGATCTTCTGCTCCACCTGGGCCAGCTTGGTGTCGGCTACCGCTTTTACCTCCTGACAGGTGACTTTGGCCTTGTTGGTATCGAGGTCGAGCAGCTCGCCAATATCGGCCAGCGAGAATCCGACCGACTTGGCGCGGATAATAAACTCCAGCCGCCGCTTGTCCTGTTCGCTGTAGAGACGGTAGCCGGATTCGTTGCGGATCCCCGGTGAGATAAGCCCGTTCTTCTCGTAAAAACGCAGGGTATCTGCCTTGACCCCGCACGCCTTGGCCAGTTCACCGATCCGATACATGCTCTCTCTCTCCTTGAATGTATGCCGCCACAAAAACCGGAATCCACTATCACCCCTTTGCCCATGGATTGCCAGCCAAGGGCATAAAAGGGGCAGATAAACATCTCCTGGCGACCCTTTTTCCCATAAAACACTGAAAGTGCAAACGTTTCGAGAAAATCAAGTGGAAAACGTTTAACGCCGCGCCAAATAAGGCTTTGCTGTTTCAAAAAATCCACCACAGGTCACATTTTTTGTGTAGAATACGCGCCCATAACAGAGCGCCGCACCAAGCGGGCATTTCCTAAAACGCTTTTGCCGGATGTCGGGGCGAGAGTGGTTTGCGAAATCCCCCACTTCCATTTATTTGGGGACTCTCTGTGTTGAGCCTCGCCTCCCATGGAACGGTCCCCGTTATGTTGAGGACGATAGTGTGATGGAACAAGCTCGACCCATTCGCCGTGCACTGCTGAGTGTGTCTGACAAAACTGGCATTCTGGAATTTGCCAAGGCACTCAACGAGCGTGGTGTTGCCCTGCTCTCCACGGGCGGTACCGCCAAGCTGCTTGGCGAGGCGGGTCTGCCGGTGACCGAGGTCTCCGATTACACGGGTTTCCCTGAAATGATGGATGGCCGGGTCAAGACCCTGCATCCCAAGGTTCATGGCGGCATCCTCGGCCGTCGGGATCAGGATGACGCCATCATGGCTCAGCACGCTATCTCCCCCATCGACATGGTTGTCGTCAACCTTTACCCCTTTGCTGCAACCGTGGCCAAAGCGGGCTGCACTCTGGCCGATGCGGTCGAGAACATCGACATCGGCGGTCCGACCATGGTGCGTTCTGCCGCCAAAAACCATAAGGATGTCGCTATCGTCGTCAAAGCTGCCGACTATGATCGGGTTATTCGCGAAATGGATGCCAACGGCAACAGCCTGAAACTGGCGACCCGTTTCGATCTGGCCATCGCCGCATTCGAGCACACTGCTGCCTACGACGGCATGATCGCCAACTACTTCGGCACCATGGTTCCTTCCTACGGTGACAACAAGGAGGGTGACGAGGAGTCCCGTTTCCCGCGCACCTTCAACAGCCAGTTCATCAAGAAGCAGGACATGCGTTACGGCGAAAACAGCCATCAGGCTGCCGCCTTCTACGCCGAAGAGCATGCAGCTCCGGGTTCTGTCTCCAGCGCTATCCAGCTGCAGGGCAAGGCGCTCTCCTACAACAACATCGCCGATACCGATGCGGCGCTGGAGTGTGTGAAGGAGTTCGACGAGCCGGCCTGCGTCATCGTCAAGCATGCCAACCCCTGCGGTGTGGCCATCGGTAGCGACCTGCTGAGTGCCTACGATCGCGCTTACCAGACCGACCCCACCTCCGCCTTTGGCGGCATCATCGCCTTTAACCGTGAGCTGGATGGTGCCACTGCGGCAGCCATCGTGGCCCGCCAGTTTGTCGAAGTGATCATCGCCCCAACCGTCAGCCAGGAGGCCCGCGATGCGGTCGCCGCCAAGCAGAACGTGCGTCTGCTCGAATGCGGGCAGTGGACGGCTCCGGCGCAAGGCTTTGACCTCAAGCGCGTCAACGGCGGTCTGCTGGTACAGGAGCGGGATCTCGGCATGGTGACTCTGGGTGACCTGACCGTGGTCAGCAAGCGCCAGCCGACCGAGGCCGAGCTGCAAGATCTGCTGTTCTGCTGGAAAGTGGCCAAGTTCGTCAAATCCAACGCCATTGTCTACGCCAAAGATGGCCAGACCATCGGCGTCGGCGCAGGCCAGATGAGCCGTGTTTATTCGGCCAAAATCGCCGGTATCAAGGCGGCGGATGAAGGGCTGACCGTGGCGGGCTCCGTGATGGCCTCCGATGCCTTCTTCCCGTTCCGCGACGGTATTGATGCTGCCGCGCAGGCCGGTATCTCCTGCGTGATCCAGCCGGGTGGCTCGATGCGCGATCAGGAGGTGATCGATGCCGCCGACGAACACGGTATGTGCATGGTGTTCACCAACATGCGCCATTTCCGTCATTGATGGGTCAGGGGCTGCCGATGGCGGCCCTTTTGTTGTCTCTTTTCAACTGACTATTTCCGCTGACTGACGGCCCGGGTGGCCGTCCAGTGACCACAAATAGAAGCGAGCGATACGATGAAAGTACTGATCATTGGCAACGGTGGCCGCGAACACGCCCTGGCCTGGAAGGCCAAACACTCCCCGCTGGTACGCCACGTTTTTGTGGCGCCGGGCAATGCGGGCACCCAGCTTGAGCCGGGTGTCGAGAACGTCGCCATCGAGGCGACCGATATCGAAGGGCTGCTGGCCTTTGCCAAAGAGAAGCAGGTCGGCCTCACCATCGTCGGGCCGGAAGCGCCTCTGGTGAAAGGGGTGGTGGATGCCTTCCGCGCCGCCGGTCAGCCGATCTTTGGCCCGACCGCTGCCGCTGCCCAGCTGGAAGGCTCCAAGGCTTTCACCAAGGATTTCCTGGCCCGTCACGCCATCCCGACTGCCGAGTACCAGAACTTCACCGAAGTGGAGCCTGCGCTCGCCTACTTGCGCGAGAAGGGGGCCCCCATCGTCATCAAGGCCGATGGTCTGGCGGCAGGCAAGGGGGTGATTGTCGCCATGACCTTGCAGGAGGCGGAAGACGCGGTGCGCGACATGCTCTCCGGCAATGCCTTTGGCGAAGCGGGCTCCCGGGTGGTGATCGAGGAGTTTCTGGAAGGTGAAGAGGCGAGCTTCATCGTCATGGTCGATGGCGAGCACGTGCTGCCGATGGCCACCAGTCAGGATCACAAGCGAGTTGGCGACGGTGATATCGGCCTCAACACCGGCGGTATGGGGGCTTACTCCCCGGCGCCTGTGGTGACCGCCGAGGTACATCGACGCGTGATGGAGCAGGTGATCATGCCGACAGTGCGAGGCATGGCGGCCGAAGGCAACGTCTACACCGGTTTCCTCTACGCCGGTCTGATGATCGACGGTGCAGGCAATCCCAAGGTGATCGAGTTCAACTGTCGTTTCGGCGATCCCGAGACCCAGCCCATCATGCTGCGGATGCAGTCCGATCTGGTGGAGCTCTGCCTGGCCGCTTGCGCAGGCAAGCTGGATCAGAAAGAGGCTATCTATGATCCCCGCGCCGCTATCGGCGTGGTGTTGGCGGCGGGAGGCTATCCCGGCGATTACAGCACCAACCACCCCATCAGCGGCTTGCCGGTGGATGAAGTGGCGGGCGAGAAGGTGTTCCATGCCGGTACCCGCCTGGAGGGCGATACCAGCCTGACCGCTGGCGGCCGCGTGTTGTGCGCCACCGCCCTCGGCCACACTGTGGCAGAAGCCCAGCAGCGTGCCTATCAGCTCGCTGGCCGTATCAAGTGGGATGGCGTCTTCTACCGCAAGGATATCGGCTGGCGCGCCATTGCTCGCGAACAGGAGTAACTGACGCACGCAAATGGCCAGCTGATTCAGACCCCGCTACGGCGGGGTTTTTTGTCCCTGTTTACCGCTTTCAACCATCCTCATGCTGCGTGTCACCTGCGTTCAATCAGTTACCAAGCGCAAACAAGCGCGGCATACTTGTCACTATTTGCCACAAAAAACAGCATTTTTCACAAACGTTTCACCATGAGTCATGGCATCATGCTGGTGATGAATTCTTGTTTGGATTCATAAGTACCCCTAACAATTCGAGCATGTCGTTATATAAGGAAATCCCATGTTGAAAACCGTCCGCCCCCTGCTGTTGCCCCTGATGTTTGGCCTGATGACCCTGCCTGCCGTGGCGGGTGATCTGGAACAGCCGATGAAGAAGATTGGCTTCAACTACAAGCAGGCCGTCAAGGCTGATGATGCAGCCACCATGGAGAAGCACATCAACGAGATGAAGGCCCAGCTGGATGTGGCCAAGCAGAAGAACATGCCGGCCGCCAAGAAAGAGAAATTCCTTGAAGGGATGAACGAGGTACAGACCGAGCTGGACGCCAGCCTGGCCGCACTCAAGGCGGGTGATGAGGCCAAGGCGCGCGAACATCTGGCCAAGGTCAACGACCTGAAGAAGGAGTACCACAAATATGCCAAGCAAAAAGGGTGAGCTCTTTCGCTGGGATCCGCTGGTTCGCCTGACCCACTGGGGCTTGGCGGCGGTCTGCATCGGCAACCTCTGGGTTAACGAAGCGGGGGAGGAGTGGCACGAGTGGCTGGGTTACGGCGCCATTGGGCTGGTCTCCTTGCGTCTGCTCTGGGGGCTCACTTTCGCCCGTGGCTACGCTCGCCTTGGTGCCCTAATCCCCAGCGGTGAGGATTTTCGCCAGCAAGCGCGCGAGATGCGTGAGCGGCAGCCTCCGGCACCGGGTCATCACGGCAGCGGCAAGCTGGCCGTGTGGGCGCTCTGGCTGGTTGTGCTGGCCACCGCTGGCAGCGGCTGGTTTCAAAATACCGAGACGGGATTTGAACTGGGGGCTGACGAGTGGCATGAGTGGTGCGTGGTGGCGCTGCAGGGGCTGATTGGTCTGCACCTGCTGGCCATTGTCTTTACCTCCTGGCGCCAGCGCAGCAATCTGGTTACCCGGATGCTGCCAGCCATCGGGCGTCGCTCGTCCATCCAGAGCGGCAGCAACGAGCAAACCTGAGGCTCAGCATTAGGCTCCTTGTCTCTGAGTGAGGCGCCTGATCCGGACCCTGCCCAGACCCGCCCATGGCGGGTCTTTTCTATGACCTCATCGAGCTCATCACTGGACATTGCCCGATCAGCAGAAGCAAAAAGGCCGCTCATCATGAGCGGCCTTTTTCAATTTGGTGGCCCCTGGGGGACTTGAACCCACGACCAATCGATTATGAGTCGTGAATTTAACGTTTTCACAACGTTTCAGTTTGTCTTGATATTGTCAGAAAAACCCCTTAAATCACAGACATATAGCCAAATCACTTGTATCATTGGAACTCATAAAGTATCGGGTAGCTTCACCTTAAAAGCACCCATTACAGCACCCATTTTAACGTTTGGGTGCCTTTAGCTGAGACCAATCGACTATGCCGCTAACACACAACGAGATCGCCGCGCTGGTGGCGAAAGAAAGCGCCTATTACAGGATGGATGATGACCGCACCCGTGGAGCTGGTGGGCTAGGCGTCAAGGTGTTGCCGAGTGGCGGCAAGATGTTTGTGTTTCGCTATACCCGCAACGAGAAACGCGCCTTCATTCAGCTTGGCCGCTTTCCAACCCTCTCCCTTGCCGATGCCCGCGAAAAGGCCAAGGCATTCAGCCAAATGATCCGCGATGGCCTAGACCCCAAAGATGAGCTGACGCGCCAAACAAGAGAGCGGGATCAAGAACAGCGGGAGCATGAACAGCAAGGCACTGTTGAACAGCTATTCAAAAGCTACACCGAGCAGATGAAGAAGGATGGCAAGCGCACCTATGCCGCCGTGCTGCTGGCCTTGGAGAAAGAGACGTATCCAGTCATCAAACCCACGACCAAAGCCAAGGACGTGACCGCGCACGACATAAAAATCATTCTGGCGCACATGATCCGCCGTGGCGCTGATACCCAATCCAATCGCGTCAGAAGCTACCTGATGGCGGCGTTTAATCACGGTCTCAAACATGACAACGACCCCGCCAATTTCATAGACGATGCCAAATTTGGCTTGGTGCTTAATCCGGTGGCGGCCATACCAAAGCAAAAGGCCGCTGAACGTGTCGGGGAACGCTTCCTGACGTGGGCAGAGGCTCGCCAGTTGCTCGATGATATGGAGCAGCCCACCAGCCTAGGTTTGACCCTGCGCACCCTGATCCGGCTCTGTTTCTTCACGGGCGGCCAACGCCCTTATGAGCTGGCCGCCTCACGCTGGGCAAGTATCGACTGGCAAGCCAAAACCCTGACGATTACCGCCGAGCTTTCCAAGAATGGCCGCCCTCACCTGATCCCGCTCACCGATAGCGCCTTACGGGTGTTGAGAGAGCAACAAGCGGCCACGGGGGATAGTCCCTTTATCTTTGCCCACGCAACTAAGCCGAGCGAACCAATGCCGATGGCCTCACTGAGCCAAGCGATTGACCGTTACCGCAAACGCGCCGAAATGGCGCACTTTATCCCCCGTGATTTCCGCCGAACTTGTAAAACCCTGATGGGCGAGCTGGGCATAGCCAAAGACCTGCGCGACCGCCTACAGAATCACGCTCTGAATGATGTATCCAGCAAACACTATGATCGCTACGAGTATCTGCCAGAGAAGCGGCGAGCACTGGAGCTATGGGAGCGGCGGTTGTTGGATTTGGCGGCGGATAACGTGATTCCGGCTAACTTCGGGGGGCGTGGGTGATGGATCAAGACGCGCTGCGTTATGAGGCATGGCTCGAGGATGTAATTGAAAATGAGCAGCTTGCCGAGCCAAGTGTGCGCGAGAGGTTGCGTCTGTTTGTTGATTGCGTTAGAGCGGGCAGCATGGTTAGTGATGAGCTGCTGGCACTGGTCGCCGATGGTGTTGAACGCCACCTAGATAGGAAGGTTCGGGCACCAAAATCTAAGCCAATAGATCCTTGGCCTGAAAGATCGCGGGGGCGTCCAGCACGAAAGGAGCCGCTGGAATCCGCGCAAGTGAACGAGGCGTTTATTAAATTCCACCGCAAAATGCTGCCAATGTTTGACGGGCGGGCTGCTCCGACACAGACCGAGTTGGCTGACCTCATGGGAATTGATGAGCGAGAGGTTAGGAAATACGAAAAACTAAGTCCACCGCTTTTGTTTAACACTGCTTTTGATGCTGAGATCTCGCGATTGATACGCATGTACAAACTGCCAGTTGTTCATGTTGCAGGTGAGCTATACCCTGCCTCTGTTGCCATGGAATGGTTGGATAAAGAGTATGAAATCATTCAGGGACTTGAAAAAATACGCGCACTTGAAGCTGAAATAGGGAGATATCAGGCTCAAATGGGGGAAGCGCACGGCAAGACCGGAGAATAAATAGCGCCTTTTTTTGCCCTCACAAAGCCTGAGTTATTCAAACAAAATTGCTCCTGTTTCAACACATAACAGGAGCTGAGACAATGAATCAGGCAACCAAGCTATTAACCCAATATGTAGTGTGTGAGCAGTTAGGTATTTCCCGGCCCACCTTATGGCGTCGCCGCCATGATGATCCGGCGTTCCCCCAGCCCGTTTATATTGGCCCCCGCGCCGTGCGCTTCAAGCAGGTTGATGTAGAGGCCTATATCGAACACCTCCTCGCAAAGGGGGCTCGCGAATGAATCAGCCATTAAACGAACGGGTAAACGAGACCGCCCGCCAGTATCTGAGCCACAACGGCGGTCAATTTCGTCATGCTGGCGTGTCGTTGCCGCTGGATGTGGCGGTACTGACCATCGCAATTCAATCCCAAATAGTGGGGAGCCTGCTGACCGAGTATGGCGGCGAACTGGGCAATGCCCGTGCGCTGATATTCATTGATGCCATGTTTACGGCTGGCAAGCTGAATGACTGGGGTAAGGACGTGCTGGATGGCATGTTGACCTGTTTCTGTAATGACGTGCGAGATATGCTGGATGCTGGTCAAGATCCGGCTGAGGTGCTGCGCAGTCGTGTGGGGGGGGCTCAATGAGCAAAATCGCAACCAAGCTGGAATTGACCGCCTACCACCTACTGGAACAAGGCCCGCAAAAAGGTTGTACCGCTTTGACTGGGTTGGCCAACTGCCGCGATCTCAATTACCGCAACGGGGTGTCAGATCTGCGCAAAATGGGAGTATCGATACTTGATGAGTACTTTACCCACCAACACAGCGGCGGTGGCAGAGTACAGATGAAGCGGTATTGGCTTGCCACAGTCGAGGATGTGCGGAAAGTGGTTGCGCTTGTGAATCTGAAGCGGGGCAAGCGGGGCGGGGTGTTGATCTCACCTGAGCAAGAGGCCCAATACCTGAAGCAATATGAAAACGGCGCTGACCAAAAGAACAGCGCCGCCTAGTAAGTCCGCTGGTGGGTTTTGGTCTCCAAACTTTCAACCCACCGGCACCATCGAGCATACCACCCATGACAATAACCACCAACGGTAATCCTTGCCGCCCGTTGTCGTGCCCGTTCGCTGGCTTGAGCCGCTGTGAATCGATTTACGCTAATTGGGACATGCTAATTGGGATCGCCAAACAGGGCAAAGCACAGCAATGGCGCGGCCTAGCGGGGAATGAGAAATCGGGAATACGAGCGGTATTTTATAATATCTATGGGGTAAGAGGTTTATATCTGGGGGGAAATACAACCAAGCAGGGGCTAGAGCAGAGGGCGGCCCAATGAAACGAGCCGATGACCTGCCAAGCGCCGTTGCTGCCAAGCTAGCGGGCAAGACCAAGCGCAAACAGGGCAAGCGATATGGGCACGTAACCCACCAGCCCGTTTACTGCTATCAAGGGAAGGATTACCCGATCAACACCACGCCAGCGAGCGGCTGTTACACCCAACCACTGAGCGAGATAATCCGGCGCATCGTAGAAGCAGTGGCGCGTTATCGGCGGGTGCTGTTTGTTCGGCTAGACCTGAGCATGGGTGAGGGAGCCGCCACCAGTGAGCGCCTGAGCGCATTCCTAAAGCTGGCCGCTCGCTATGTAAGGCGAGAGTATCAAACGCGCCTAGAATACGTTTGGTGTCGTGAGCAGGAGAAGGCCAAGCGTCAGCACTACCATCTGGCCTTGTTCATAGATGGCGACAAGCTACGCCACCCCGCCCGATTGTATGAGGAATTGGCCGAGATCTGGCAACGCAAAGGGGGGCGGTTATCCATTCCTGAAAATGGCTACTTGATGACCAATGACCACAATATCACCGAGGCGGTTAAGCGAGCCTCATATCTAACCAAGGAGCGGGGCAAGGGATACCGACCGGACGGGGCGCGTGATTTCGGCTATTCACGCCTGACAAAACTGGATAAAACTTGATATTGGCAATAAGCGAGGGGGCTAGATGACGAGTGACGCAATCAACCGAGCTAGAAAGCGGCGAGCCCGTGAGCAGGGGGAGCGGTACTATCAGCCCGTAATGCCCTGTCACTACGGCCACCACTCGCCCCGTTATACGAGTGACGGCCATTGTGTAGCGTGTCGCCAGTTGCGTTATTTAAATGAGCGCTAAGATCCAATTATCGGATGCGGCGGGTAATAAGAAGGCCTATCGGATTAAGCCTCTATCCTTGAACACTTTGTAGCAATTTGGGGTCGGTTCATCTCCCTTGGTGAAATTCATATAATCTTTAAAGATAAGGGAATCACCCTTGAGCTGTACGTTAGTGATATAGCCATCAGATTGAATGGTTGAGAGTTGTCCATCATGCTGGGTGAGCTTTCCTGAGCTTCCTGCTGTAGCCTGACCAAGAAAGTCACCACATATCATGTATTTACCGCTTTGGGTAATGTACAAATTATAAATCGCATCCCCAAGAGACCCACCAGCAGACGCTAACCATGTCCCGCTCATGCCATCGGGGGCAGGAATAGATGGAGCAGTTATATAGTTTCCCTTGGGGGCGATAGTACACGCGCTTAGTAAACAGGCTAAGCTAGTCGCCAATAATGTTTTATGGCTCGTCATAAACAACATCTCCGGTTTAAGAACCTCGTAATAGGCTACTTGAAGATGCTGATAATGATAAACTAATTTCTCCAAAAAATTACCTGAATGCGACTCAAGCTACAGCGATAGCGGGACAACCTCCGCTTAGTCCATTTTCCGACACAGATAAAAGAGATAGCCGTCTAGCAGTCCATTTATAGGCACCTAAAAAGAACGCTCGCCCCATGTTGTTAAGCGCCTAGCCTTCCCTTAAAAGCACCCATTAAAGCACCCAAAAACGTCAGATACAAAAAAGGCGTAGCGGTTACTAACCTGCTACGCCGTTCTAAATCTGGTGGCCCCTACTGGACTTGAACCAGTGACCAATCGATTATGAGTCGACTGCTCTGACCAACTGAGCTAAGGGGCCAAATTGTGCGTTTAGCGGCGTGGATTATAGGGGAAGAGGAAGGGGCAGTCTATAGGCATATCAACCACTTGGCGACTAATTGTCCAGGTCTATAGAGGGTGCAAAGCGGGTCGCAAGGGTAAATGCCAGACAAAACAAAGCCCCGCATGGCGGGGCTTTGGCAGAGCAGTTTGACACAGGGTCAGGACTATTCGTCCAGGAAGCTGCGCAGCACTTCCGAGCGACTCGGGTGGCGCAGTTTACGCAGTGCCTTGGCTTCGATCTGACGAATACGCTCACGGGTAACGTCGAACTGTTTGCCCACTTCCTCTAGGGTGTGGTCAGTGTTCATGTCGATACCGAAACGCATCCGCAGTACCTTGGCTTCGCGGGCGGTCAGGCCAGCCAGCACTTCGCGGGTGGCGTTGCGCAGGCTTTCGCTGGTCGCCGCATCCGCTGGCAGAGCCAGGGTGGTATCTTCGATAAAGTCGCCCAAGTGGGAATCTTCATCATCACCGATGGGCGTCTCCATGGAGATAGGCTCTTTGGCGATTTTCAGTACCTTGCGGATCTTGTCTTCCGGCATGCCCATGCGCATGGCCAGCTCTTCCGGGTTCGGTTCACGACCCATCTCCTGCAGCATCTGACGGGAGATACGGTTGAGCTTGTTGATGGTCTCGATCATGTGTACCGGGATACGGATGGTACGGGCCTGATCCGCGATGGAGCGGGTAATGGCCTGACGGATCCACCAGGTTGCATAGGTCGAGAACTTGTAGCCACGACGGTATTCAAACTTGTCTACCGCCTTCATCAAACCGATGTTACCCTCCTGGATCAGATCCAGGAACTGCAGACCACGGTTGGTGTACTTCTTGGCGATGGAGATAACCAGACGCAAGTTGGCCTCAACCATCTCTTTCTTCGCACGGCGGGCTTTGGCCTCACCGATGCTCATGCGACGGTTGATATCCTTGATCTGGGCAATCGACAGACCGGTCTCTTCTTCAATCTGCTGCAGCTTGCCGATGGCGCGCTGAATATCCTCGTCCATTTCAACCAGACGGGGAGACCAGGCTTTGCCAGCCTGCTTCTGGTATTCAAACCAGGCAGTTTCACACTCGTTGTTGGTGAAGGCCGCGACGAAGGTTTTCTTCGGCATCTTGGCCTGCTCAACGCAGAGCTTCATGATGATGCGTTCCTGCACGCGGACGCGCTCCATCATTTCACGCATGTTGTTGACCAGGCGATCGAACTGCTTGGGCATCAGGCGGAATTGACGGAATACATCGGCCAGCTGGGCGATGGCGGCCTGGGTATCTTCGTGCGCGCGACCATTCTTCTGAATGGAGAGGCGGGTCACTTCATACTGGGCACGCAGTTCGCCGAACTTCTCGCGAGCGACTTCCGGATCCGGACCACCATCACCGTCGTCGTCAGAGCTGTCGCCATCTTCGTCTTCGTCTTCTTCGTCTTCTTCATCTTCGTCGGCCAGATCGTCTTCGCCGAGCTCGGAACCGATATGCGTGGCGGTAGGCGCAATGTCTTCGGTTTCGTTCGGATCAATAAAACCAGAGATGATGTCAGAGAGACGCAGCTGCTCGGCTTCGTACTTGTCGTACTGTTCGAGCAGGTAAGTAATTGCTTCAGGGTACTCGGCTACGGAGCTTTGTACCTGGTTGATACCGTCTTCGATCCGCTTGGCGATGTCGATTTCGCCTTCACGGGTCAGCAGTTCGACGGTACCCATTTCCCGCATGTACATGCGGACGGGATCGGTCGTGCGACCAATCTCAGATTCAACAGATGCCAGAGCCTGGGCCGCTGCTTCGGCAGCGTCCTCATCGGCGGTACCACCTTCAGCCATGATAAGGTCATCGGCATCCGGAGCGTTTTCAACCACTTGAATGCCCATATCGTTGATCATCTGAATGATGTCTTCGATCTGGTCTGAATCGACAATGTCTTGCGGGAGGTGATCGTTCACCTCGGCATAGGTCAGGTAGCCCTGTTCTTTACCTTTGGCAACGAGGAGTTTAAGCTGAGACTGCGGGGTTTGCTCCATAGAACTCATCCGGTTGGTGTTGCTAGGTTGCGCGTACAGTGCGCTGCTGCGCAAATAGCCAATTCTAATAGAAAACCGCCAGACATGCTATGTCTGGTTGCGGCGTCGGTCATGAGAAACCCCTGCCCGCAGTATTGTCGGGGCCAGGTGGTTATAAAATTTTTGCTTTTCATCCCGTCGATTCGGGCAACGTTATTCATATTGGGACTATTCACTCAAATATCAAGCCCCACACTCATTTCTTTTCTCAGTCTTCATCTCCCTGAGTAGCATCATTAACTCCTGCATCTCCGCTTGGCTTGGTCTTTCCTTGTTTTGTAACTCTTCTATACGCTGATTCAAAACCTGACTGGTAAAGCCAAAGAAAGTGTCTTCCAGTTCCCTCTGAATGTCCGGAGCTTGATCCGGATTGATCTCTTCAAATGGGTAATACATTGCCAGTTGTGCGAGGATCTCTCCCTCCTTGGTGCCGCGCCAATGTTCCAGCAGGATACCTGTGGTAATACCGGGCTGTGCCAGGATCTGCTGGTGCAGTTGCAGCAGGAACTTGATGCCCTGTACGCGCAGTCCGGCCAATTCCGGCATGGAGGGCAGTTTGGCTGCTACCGCCGGATATTGCACCATCAGCGCCAGCGCCCGCCGCAGTGGAGTCAACTTGATCGCTTTTGGTTTGTTGACCTCGGCCTTGGGCTGACTGTTGCGGGCAAAGAGCTCGGCGATGCGCTGCTTGTTCTCGCCCCAGCGCATCATGCTGGAGAGGCGGGTGATCAACCCTTCGCGGGTAAAGCCTTCCGGTACGCGGCGGATGAGTTCAGCAGCCTCATGAGCTATCTCATGCTTGCCTGCTTCACCTAGTAGTATTGCGTCCCGCCTTAGGCGCTGGAACATGAAGTCGGCGAACGGCTGGGCTTCATCGAGCAGAGCTTCGAAGCCCTCCTTGCCAATCTTGCGTACCAGCGAGTCGGGATCCTCGCCATCGGGCAGAAACACGAACTTCAGCTCGCGGCCATCCTGCAGATGAGGGAGGGCATTATCCAGAGCGCGCCAGGCGGCTTCACGACCGGCGTTGTCACCGTCGTAGCAGCAGACGACCTCGGCGGTGGTGCGAAACAGGGTGTGGATATGGTCGCTGGTCGTTGCAGTACCCAGCGCCGCCACCGCGTAGTCGATGTCGTACTGACCGAGTGCCACCACATCCATGTATCCTTCCACCACCAGGATCCTGCGCGGGTCCTTGTGTGCTTGCTTCACCTCGTAGAGACCGAACAGCTCCCGCCCTTTATGGAAGATAGGGGTTTCTGGCGAGTTCAGGTACTTGGGGGTGCCATCACCCAGCACCCGGCCACCGAAACCGATAACCCGGCCACGCTTGTCGCGGATTGGGAACATGATGCGATCGCGGAAACGGTCATAGCTGCCCGGGCCATTGTCACGGGTGATCAGCATGCCGCCCGAGATAAGCAGCTGTTCGTGATCTCGGCTGGCGCCGAAGCGGCGGCGTACCTGATCCCAGTCACTTGGGGCATAACCGATGTTGAAGCGCTTGACTACTTCGCCGGTCAGACCGCGCCCTTTGAGGTACTCCACCGCGTGGGGAGCACTCTTGAGATTGCTCTCGTAGAAGCGGGCGATCTGGTTCATCAGCTCGAACAGATCCTTGCTAACAGCGGGCTGACTATTGGCCGAGCCGCCGATGCTCTGCTCGCGAGGTACCTGCATGCCCTGCATGCTGGCGAGCTCTTCGATGGCATCGGGAAATTCGAGACCGTCGTACTCCATGACAAAGCCGATGGCGTTGCCGTGGGCGCCACAACCGAAACAGTGGTAGAACTGCTTCTCCTGGCTAACGGTAAAAGAGGGGCTTTTTTCGTTATGAAAAGGGCAGCAAGCCTGGTAGTTCTTACCGGCTTTTTTCAGCCGCACTCGCGAGTCGATCAGCTCGACTATGTCTGTGCGTACGAGCAGATCGTCGATAAAGGATTGGGGGATCCTGCCTGCCATAACCGTCCTGTTTCATTGCGGAGAAAATAAAAAAGCCGCGCATTCCAAGGGAAGCACGGCTTCTTCGACCAAACAAGAGAGTTGCCTGTTACGCCAAGCGGGTTTTCACCTGAGCACTGACGGCGCCGACATCGGCACGACCCTGAATTTTCGGCTTCAAGACAGCCATGACTTTGCCCATATCAGCCATGACGGCAGCACCACTTTCAGTGATGGCTTGCTCGATCAGGGCAGCAATTTCATCTGCGGTCAGCTGTTGCGGCAGGAATTCCTGCAACACAACGATCTCGGCGGACTCTTTGTCGGCGAGATCCTGGCGACCTGCAGCTTCAAATTGGCTGATGGAATCGCGGCGCTGTTTGACCATTTTGGTCACGACAGCGAGGATATCCTCATCATTCAGCTCGATACGGGTATCGACTTCACGTTGCTTGATTTCTGCCATCAACAAGCGGATCGCTCCCAGACGTGCCTTATCTTTGGCAAGCATAGCGAGCTTTTGCTGATCCTTGAGTTGATCCTTCAGAGACACGGCAATATCTCCCGATTAGTACAGGCGGATACGACGTGCGTTTTCGCGAGACAGCTTCTTGGCGTGACGCTTGACAGCAGACGCTTTGGCGCGCTTACGAATGGTAGTCGGCTTCTCGTAGAACTCACGGCTACGAACTTCGGACAGGATACCGGCTTTTTCGCAAGAACGCTTGAAACGACGCAGAGCAACGTCAAACGGCTCATTTTCACGGACTTTGATTACTGGCATGTGCCTTTCACCTCAGTGATAAATTGTTAGCTGACCTTCAATCGATCAGCATGTCTTAAAATGGTGCGAAATTATACTCTGGACAGGGAATGAAAGTAAACCCGCAGAGATCGCTCTGGTTTAAAAAACCCGCGAAGGTTACCATAGCCGTCTCATTTTAGCAGTGAAATTTTTTAGCAATGCGTGTATTGGGCATAGAGACATCCTGTGACGAAACCGGGATCGCGATCTTCGACGATCAAAAAGGGATCCTTTCCCATCAGTTATACAGCCAGGTCAAGCTGCATGCGGACTACGGTGGCGTCGTCCCCGAACTCGCCAGCCGGGATCATGTTCGCAAGACGATCCCGTTGATCCAGGCCGCATTGCAAGAGGCGGGACTGGGCAAAGATGACATCGACGGCATCGCGTATACCGCGGGGCCGGGTCTGGTTGGCGCCATTCTGGTGGGGGCGACCATTGGCCGCTCGCTGGCGATGGCGTGGAACAAGCCGGCTATCGCCGTCCACCATATGGAAGGCCACCTGCTGGCTCCCATGCTGGAAGAAAAGGCCCCCGAGTTCCCCTTCGTGGCGCTGCTGGTCTCCGGTGGTCACTCCATGCTGGTGCGGGTCGACGGTATCGGCAGCTATCAGCTGCTGGGGGAATCCATCGATGATGCCGCTGGCGAAGCGTTCGACAAGACCGCCAAGCTGATGGGGTTGGACTATCCGGGTGGTCCGCTGCTCTCCCGTCTGGCCGAGAAGGGCACCACCGGGCGCTTCCACTTCCCCCGTCCCATGACTGACCGTCCCGGGCTCGATATGAGCTTCTCTGGCCTCAAGACCTTCACCGCCAACACCATCGCCGCCAATGGTGATGATGAGCAGACCCGTGCCGATATCGCTCGGGCGTTTGAAGATGCGGTGGTTGATACCCTGGCCATCAAGTGCCGTCGTGCTTTGAAAGAGACCGGTCTTAAGCGTCTGGTGGTTGCTGGCGGCGTCAGTGCCAACCGTCATCTGCGCGCCCAGCTGGCCGAGCTGATGGAGGGCCTCAAGGGCGAGGTGTTCTATCCGCGCACTGAATATTGCACCGATAACGGCGCCATGATCGCTTACGCCGGTATGCAGCGCCTGAAAGCTGGCGTGTTCGAACCGCTGGTGGTCAAAGCCGTGCCGCGCTGGCCGCTGGATACCCTGGATCCGGTCTGATCCGACAGATCCCGCCTTCTGGCGTGGTGGTGAGTACCATGGTGGCCTACAGCTCCTGCAATCCGGCAGCGGTGGTTATAGTGCCGCTGGCACGCTGTTGCGGTGTCTTCTGTCGCCGTGGTTGAGCCATCCGGATAAGAGGTCAGCCCTCTTGCTGGCAGACAGCCAAGCACAGAGTAAAGAGATAAAAAAATCCCCGCCAACTGGCGGGGATTTTTGTTTGGCGATCGGCAGGCGATGGAATTAAAGCAGGATGCCGCCGAAGAAGAAGCCCAGCGCCACGGCGATGGCGATGGTGGCGGTGCCCGGTACGAAGAAGGGGTGGTTGAAGACCGCCTTACCGATACGGGTGGAGCCGGTGTCGTCCATCTCTACCGCGGCCAGCAGAGTCGGGTAGGTCGGCAGTACGAACAGGGCGCTCACGGCTGCGAAGGAGGCAATCGCAGTCAGCGGGCTGACACCCAGTGCCAGAGCGGCAGGCATCAGGGCTTTGGTGGTTGCACCCTGTGAGTAGAGCAGCATGGCGGCAAAGAACAGTACCACGGCCAGCAGCCAGGAGTACTGGTTCAGCAGGTCGCCAGCGATCAGCTGGATGGTGTCCATGTTGCCTTTCACGAAGACGTTACCCAGCCAGGCCACACCCAGTACGCAGATACAGGCAGACATACCGGACTTGAAGGTCGGCATGTTGGTGACCTGGGTGGCGTCCAGTTTGCACACTAGGGTCATGATGGTGGCCGCGGCCAGCATGATGCCCATGATGGCACCGTCACGGGGGATTGGCGGGTTGGTGATCAGGCCCACTTTACCGGAGATGGCAGTGGCATAAGCCATGACAGCAACGATGGCGGCGATGAAGATCCAGACAGACAGTTTGGCGTACGGTTTGATCTCGAGCTTGGTAGTACCACGCAGTTTGATCAGGCCCTTGGCTTTACGCTCCAGATAGACTTCGTCCTGATCCAGCGGTTTGCCCATCATGTTGGCAATGAAGGCGCCCAGGATACAGGCCAGGAAGGTAGAGGGGATGCAGATGGCCAGCAGGGTCAGGTAGTCAACACCAAACGGCTCGAGCATGCCGGAGAAGGCAACCACAGCGGCAGAGATCGGGGAAGCAGTGATGGCGATCTGGGAGGCGACAACCGCGATGGAGAGCGGACGGGATGGGCGGATCCCTTGCTCTTTGGCCACTTCAGCGATCACCGGCAGGGTAGAGAAGGCGGTATGACCGGTACCGGCCAGCATGGTCATCAGGTAGGTGACCACCGGGGCGGCGAAGGTGATGTATTTGGGGTTCTTGCGCAGCGCTTTCTCAGCCAGGGAGACCAGATAGTCCATCCCGCCAGCCAGTTGCATACAGGCGATGGCACAGATGACGGACGCGATGATCATGATCACATCCCAAGGGATGTAGCTGACCAGTTGATCGCTCGGGATGGGCATGCCCAGACCCCACGTCAATACCAGTACCCCCAGACCACCGGCAAAGCCGATGCCGATGCTGCCTATCCGGGCCCCCAGATAGATAGCGGCGAGCACGACAAGTAACTCGATTCCAATCATAGCGATAACTCCATTTTTTAGTTTTTGGTTTTTATTTGGCAAAAAGCCAATTCCCGATCGGGCTGGGGATAAAGACCAATCGGGAACTGACTTTATGGGCCGGGAAGATCCCGGCCCACACTCGCTTATACGGCAGCTTCGCGGGTGAAACGCTTGGCTTTGTATTGCGGGTTCATCAGGTTCTCGATGGAGAGAATTTCGTCCAGCTGCTCGGCGCTCAGCAGGCCGCGCTCCAGAACGACTTCGCGGACGTTCTTGCCGGTCTGGGCACAGATCTTGCCGACGATATCCCCTTCGTGGTGGCCGATGAAGGGGTTCAGGTAGGTCACGATACCGATGGAGTTCAGCACGTGATTCATGCAGATTTCCGGGTTGGCGGTGATACCTTCCACGCACTTCTCGCGCAGGGAAATACAGGCTTTTTCCATCAGGCTCAGGGATTCGAACATCGCTTGACCAATCACCGGCTCCATGACGTTCAGCTGCAGCTGACCGGCTTCGGCGGCGAAGGTGATGGTGATGTCGTTACCGAATACCTTGAAGCAGGATTGGTTGACCACTTCCGGGATAACCGGGTTGACCTTGGCCGGCATGATGGAGGAACCCGCCTGCATTTCCGGCAGGTTGATCTCTTTCAGTGCAGTGCGCGGGCCGGAGGAGAGCAGACGCAGGTCGTTACAGATCTTGGACAGCTTCATGGCCAGACGCTTGATGGCGCCGTGCAGCATGACGTAGGCGCCACAGTCGGAGGTCGCTTCGATCAGATCTTCTGCCGGCACATAGGCACGACCGGTGATCTCGGCCAGACGCTTGATAGCCAGTGCAGAGTACTCGGGCGGAGTGTTCAGACCGGTACCGATGGCGGTCGCGCCCAGGTTCACTTCCAGCAGCAGCTCCTGGCAACGCTTGATGGACTTGATCTCTTCACGCAGGGTCACGGCGAATGCGTGGAACTCCTGACCCAGGGTCATCGGAACCGCATCTTGCAGCTGGGTACGGCCCATCTTCAGGATGTTTTTGAACTCTTTCGCTTTGGCATCGAATGCTGCGATCAGGTGCTCCAGCGCGTGCAGGGTCACATCAGTGCTGTTGACCACAGCAACGCGGAAGCCGGTCGGGTATGCATCGTTGGTGGACTGGCACTTGTTGACGTGGTCGTTCGGGTTGATGACGTCGTAACGGCCTTTCTCCAGACCCATGATTTCCAGGGCGATGTTGGCCAGTACTTCGTTAGTGTTCATGTTGACGGAGGTGCCGGCGCCACCCTGGTAAACGTCGACCGGGAACTGGTCGAAGCATTTGCCGGTGTTCAGCATCAGGTCGCAGGCTTCTACGATCTTGTCAGCAATTTCAGGACGGATGGTACCCAGTTCACCGTTTGCCAGCGCAGCGGCCTTCTTGGTCAGCACCATACCGCGGACGAATTCCGGAACGTCAGAAATCTTCTGAGAGCTGATCTTGAAGTTCTCGACAGCGCGCAGGGTGTGCACACCGTAGTAGAGATCATTGGAAACTTCTTTGGTGCCCAGCAGGTCTTCTTCAATGCGGACGTTCTTGATGTCGCTCATTGTAATGCCTCAGAAATCAGATAAATGGAAAAATCCTCACCGAGTGGTCGCGAGTTCCTTGCGCACAGCTCATCCTGAAGCACCACACATCGAGTGGGGCGGTTGGGAGAATGACCTCCCGAAAAACTAAACAATATACTACTCCAATTGAGGTATCGGTTATTAGAGGTGGATCACTAAATTTGCGACATTTTCAAATTACTTTGAGGAAAGTACACATATGTTATGAAGTTTTTATCATGATGATTTTTATAAATTTTTGTGACTTTTTGCTGGTTTTTTAGATTGCTGATGACGTAGGAGTCAGTTGACCAACTTGAAAAGAGAGGGGCTGCCCCCATTTATTCAGGGCAGAAAGTGGTGATGACGGGGCGGCAAAATCGCCTCTGACCATCGTTGGATGGGCGCCACTTTTTCTCAATTTACCGGTGCTGGAGTGGATATGGGCAAGTTGTTTTTGTTGTTGGTGGGTCTGGTTGTACTGGAGCTCACCGTGATGATCGAGGTCGGCTCGGTAATCGGGGTGCTGCCGACTGTCGGCTTGCTCATCCTGACTGCGGTATTGGGCTCCTCGCTGGTGCGCAGTGAAGGGATTAAGACCCTGTTCAGCGCCCAGCAAAAGATGCAGATGGGCGAGATGCCGGGTCGTGAGGTGATGGGGGGCATGATGCTGGCATTGGCCGGCTTGCTGCTGATTATCCCGGGTTTCGTGACCGACATTTTCGGTGTGCTGTTGCTGCAACCCTGGCTGCGTAACAAACTGGCTGACAAGCTGATCGGCAGCAGCCACTTCCGGATGCAGATGGGTGGCTTCCAGCGTACTCAATCGCCGTTTGGTAACGCACCGTCCGATGATCATCTGGGGAACGCCAAGCAGGGCGGCACCACCATCGAAGGCGAATTTGAGCGCAAAGAGTAATCGACGAGACGAAAACCCGAGGCGAGTGACTGAATCAGGGTTTGCCCTGATGGCACAGTGCCTCGAAGCGGTGTCGGGCATACCACCACGCGAGGGTGCCCGCCGCCAGATTGGCCAGCAGTATTCCTAAATAGATCCCCTGTTCTCCCCCCAGCTTTGCCCCCAGCCAGGCTCCTGGCAACAGAAAACCAAACAGTCGCAATCCGTTGAACAAGAACGAGATACTGGATGCCCGCACGCCATTGAGTGCCGAGGCCAACAGCATCACCATGCCCTGAAAGCCGTAACCGATCGGCACTAGGTGTAGATAGAGAACAATCAGGCGAATGACCTGCGGATGATCGCTGAACAGGTTGGCGATGAGTGGCGCCAGCAGCCAGGTCAAGCCATAGATGGCGAGCTGAAACAGCAACGCAAAACTCATGCAGCTTTGCAGCGCAGCCTTGGCGCGGGCCGGATTACCTGCACCGCAGTTTTGCGAGATGAAAGGGGCCAGCACGGAGGCAAGGGCCATCATCACGATCAGCAACAGCGCCTCGACCCGCGATGCGGCGCCGTAAGCGGCTACCACCTCGGTACCCAGTCCTGCAAAGATCGTCATCAGCACCGCATTGGCCAGGGGGTTGAGCATATTGGTAAAAGAGGCGGGGACGGCGACATGGAGTAACGCCCGCCAGTGGGACAGCAACCGGGCCCGCGGCGAGAGGCGCCACAGCAGCAAGCCCTCCCGATGACGCAGGATATAGAGGCTGACCAGCATCGCCATCAACCAGGAGATAGAGGTCGCGATGGCGGCCCCGCGGATCCCCCACTCGGGAAAGGGGCCGATACCGAAGATCAACAGAGGATCCAGTACCCCGTTGACCAGCCCGGCTACTGCCATCACCAGACTGGGGGTTTTGGTATCGCCGGTCGCCCGGATGGCGGCATTGCCCACCATGGGCAGCACCAGCATGGGGACGGTGAGATACCAGATCAGCATGTAGTCATGGATGAGGGAGATAAGCTCGGCACTGGCGCCCAACAGGGTAAACAGAGGCTTGATGGTGAGAGCGCCCCCTGCGGAGAGCAGGGCCACCATGATCACCGCCAGAAACAGGCTGTCGGTGGCGAGATGGGCCGCCTCATCGTGTTTGCCCTGCCCCAGGGTATGACCGATCACCGCTGACAATCCGGCGCCCAATCCCATCGCCAGCGAGGTAACCACAAAAGTGACAGGAAAGGTAAAACTGATGGCGGCCAGAGCTTCGGTGCCCAGCATACCGATAAAAAAGGTATCGACCAGATTGAAGGCCAGAATGGCGATGATGCCGAAGATCATGGGGCCCGTCATCTGGCGCAGTACGACCGGAATAGGGGCTGTCAGCATGGGGTTGGTGCGGGTCAAGGGCTCGTCTCTACAGCTGGCTTTGAAGGTTCTGGCATGGAAACCGGGCGGCTTGAACCGACCTTGCTCCAGAGTGCGGACATGGCTGAACCATCGAAGATGTTTATAGTACGTGAAAAAATTTTTTTTGTATTTGCCCTTGAAGGGTTAGCAACTCTGCCCCACATCAGGGACATATCTAATTTGGCCTGGAACGGCCATTCCTCAAAGCAACAATGAGACTCATTTTGGGAGAGTTATCGATGAAAATTCGTCCACTGCACGACCGCGTCATCATCAAGCGCATCGAAGCTGAAGCCAAATCTGCCGGCGGTATCGTCTTGACTGGTACTGCGGCCCAGAAGTCCACCCGTGGTGAAGTGCTTGCCGTGGGGACTGGTCGTATCCTGGATAATGGCGAAGTCAAAGCGCTGGCCGTGAAGGTTGGTGACAAGGTTATCTTCAACGAAGGCTACGGTGTGAAGACCGAGAAGCTGGATGGTCAGGACGTCCTGATCCTCTCCGAAACCGACATCCTGGCGATTGTCGAAGAGTAATCCATCCTCCTTTTCCCCGAATTGATTTAAGGATTGAAGAAAAATGGCAGCTAAAGACGTTAAGTTTGGTAACGAAGCCCGCATCAAGATGCTGGAAGGCGTAAACATCCTGGCTGATGCCGTCAAGGTGACTCTGGGCCCGAAAGGCCGCAACGTGGTGCTGGACAAGTCCTTCGGCGCCCCGACCATCACTAAAGATGGTGTTTCTGTTGCGCGCGAAATCGAGCTGGAAGACAAGTTCCAGAACATGGGCGCCCAGATGGTCAAGGAAGTGGCTTCCAAGGCGAACGATGCCGCCGGTGACGGTACCACTACTGCAACCGTTCTGGCTCAGGCCATCGTCAACGAAGGTCTGAAAGCCGTTGCCGCCGGTATGAACCCGATGGATCTGAAGCGCGGTATCGACAAAGCCGTTGTGGCTGCTGTTGCCGAGCTGCAAGCGCTGTCCCAGCCGTGTGCCGACAGCAATGCCATCGCTCAGGTGGGCACCATCTCCGCCAACTCCGACGAGAAAGTGGGCAAGCTGATTGCTGAAGCCATGGACAAAGTGGGTCGCGATGGCGTCATCACCGTTGAAGATGGTCAGGGTCTGGAAGATGAGCTGGCAGTTGTCGAAGGTATGCAGTTCGACCGCGGCTACCTGTCCCCCTACTTCATCAACAAGCAAGAGACCGGTTCTGTTGAACTGGACGACCCGTTCATCCTGCTGGTTGACAAGAAAGTCTCCAACATCCGCGAAATGCTGCCGGTGTTGGAAGGCGTTGCCAAAGCTGGCAAGCCGCTGCTGATTGTTGCTGAAGACGTAGAAGGCGAAGCCCTGGCGACTCTGGTGGTTAACACCATGCGCGGTATCGTGAAAGTGGCTGCCGTCAAGGCGCCTGGCTTCGGTGACCGTCGCAAGGCCATGCTGCAGGATATCGCTGTACTGACTGGCGGTACCGTCATCTCTGAAGAAGTTGGCATGGAGCTGGAAAAAGCGACTCTGGAAGATCTGGGTCGTGCCAAGCGCATCGTCATCACCAAAGAGAACACCACCATCATCGATGGCGTGGGTGATGCCGGTGTGATCGAAGGCCGTGTTGCCCAGATCCGTCAGCAGATCGAAGAGACCTCTTCCGACTACGATCGTGAGAAGCTGCAAGAGCGCGTAGCCAAGCTGGCTGGCGGTGTTGCCGTGATCAAGGTTGGCGCAGCCACCGAAGTCGAGATGAAAGAGAAGAAAGCACGCGTTGAAGATGCCCTGCACGCTACCCGCGCCGCGGTTGAAGAAGGTGTGGTTGCCGGTGGTGGTGTTGCGTTGGTTCGCGTTGCAGCCAAACTGGCTGGTCTGCGTGGTGACAACGAAGACCAGAACGTCGGTATCAAGGTTGCCCTGCGCGCCATGGAAGCCCCGCTGCGTCAAATCGTCATCAACGCCGGTGAAGAAGCCTCCGTCATTGCCAACGCAGTGAAGAACGGCGAAGGCAACTTCGGTTACAACGCTTACAGCGAACAGTATGGCGACATGCTGGCCATGGGTATCTTGGATCCGACCAAGGTAACCCGTTCCGCCCTGCAGTTTGCCTCTTCCATCGCCGGTCTGATGATCACCACCGAGTGCATGGTCACCGAACTGCCGAAGAAAGATACCCCTGCCATGCCTGACATGGGCGGCATGGGTGGCATGGGCATGATGTAATCATCCCCCTTGTTCTGTTTGACAAACGGCTCGCTCAAGGCGAGCCGTTTTTTTATATCTGGCTAAACTGAGTCTGTTGAGACAGCAAATCTGGGGGTGATATGAAAATGTTTGGTTGGCTGACACTACTGTGTTCATTGGTCATCATGCCGGTAATGGCTGCTGAGGCGCTGACTGGGCCGGTGATCCTGAAAGTCGGTGGTAACATCAGGTCGGCAGACGAAGTTGATGGCAAGGTGTTGTTTGATCTGGCAAAACTGCAGGCTCTGCCGCAACATGAAATAGTGACCGGCAACCCGTGGGTGGATAAGCCGCACACCTACAGAGGCCCAAAACTGGCTGATGTGTTGGCTGCAGTCGGTGCGGATGGCAAGACTATTACGTTGACGGCGCTGAACAGTTTCCAAGTCCGCATTGAATGGGACAAAGTTGCCAAATACGAGCCCATCCTTGCATGGGAAGACAACGGCGCTGTCATGCGGGTGCGTGACAAGGGGCCGGTCTGGTTTATGCTGCCTCTTGATCAATATCCGGAATTGAAGCGATCCGAATATACCGACATGATGATCTGGCAGCTGGATTTGATAGACATTCAGCACTGATAAAAACAGCACGGGAGCATGGGGTGAAAGGAAAGACCAGGGCGTGGCCACTGCTCGTCATTCTGTATGTATCCATCCTGTTGTTTACCGGGAGCACCCTCTATTGCCTGATGCAGATCCAGAATGCGACCAGAGCGATGGAGAAATACACCTATGATGTCTCCTGGGCGCTGATGCAGTTGCAGCTGGAGCTCGGTCGTTTCCTCAATGCGGTAGAGGTCTATCACTATGGCGGGATTGATCATGACACCCTGATGCTGCGTTATGACATTCTCTGGAGCAGAACGCCCATCCTGTTGAGCGGCCAGCTGCGCAAGAGCATGCAGGACAAGCAGAAAACCTTGCGTCTGGTGCAGCTGATTGAAACCAATATTCGCCAAATAGAGCCCGACATCACCAAGTTGCAAAGCGGGGCATCTGACTATCAGCAGATCATGATGCGCCTTGCCCCGCTGCAAGAGCCGCTCTCCTACTCCCTCGCTTCTGTGATGCAGAAGAACATCAACGTCTATTCCGAGAACGATCGCCATTTTGGCCAATTGCGCAATGCCTTGTTGTTGATGGTCTCCGGTCTGGTCATGTCAGTGCTGCTGCTCAGCATGCTGCTTATATATGAAGGGCGTCGTCATTTCAGAGCGGCCAGACGGGATCCGCTGACCGGGTTGTCCAATCGGGTTGCTTTGCTGGAGCGAATGGAGCTGTACGCCACACAGGAAGTGCCGTTTGGGCTGGTGCTGGTCGACATCAACGACTTCAGGGATATCAACAGCAAGTTTGGCTATGACACCGGTGATTATCTGCTTTGTGAGTTTGCCACTCGGATCAGAGTGCTCTGTGAAGAGGGGGAGTGGAGTGGACGTCTGGGGGGAGATCAATTTGCCATTATTCAGCGTGGCAGCAGCGATCTGCGTCAGGTCAGGGAGCTGGTAGCGCGATTGCTGCATGCGCTGAAGCAAGATATCGTCTATGACAACTATCCCTTCCGGCTTGAAGTCGGGATCGGGATTGCCTTCTATCCGATGGACAGCGACAAGACTCAGGAGTTGTTGAGTCGTGCGGAACAGGCCCTGTTCCATAGTCGCAAGACCCATGTCCCCTATGTGATTTACGATAACTCCCTGCTCAACGAGACGGCACGGCGCAAACATCTGGCGTCGGACATGATCATGGCGCTGGAACACAATGCGCTGGAACTCTATTACCAACCCATCGTCAATCTCGAGAGTGGCCGCTGCGAAGCTGTCGAGGCTCTGTTGCGTTGGCGGCATCCTGAGCTCGGTTTCATTCCGCCAAACGAAGTGATTATGGTGGCTGAGGAGTTCCAGCTTGCCGAACGGGTTGGCAGCTGGGTGCTGAACACCGCTTGTGAGCAGCTCTATCAGTGGCACCAGTTGGGCATGGTCGATCTGCAGATGTGTGTGAATATCTCGCCAGGCATGTACCAGCGTAATTTGCTCAAACTGGTGGCCAAGGCATTGATGGAGCACCATTTGCCTGCCCGTAGTCTGGTCCTGGAGGTCACGGAAGATACCACCATGCGGGAAGTGAAGAACTCGCTGCAACTGATGCAGGATCTCAATCAGCAGGGGGTGCTGTTGGCATTGGACGATTTTGGGACTGGTTATTCCTCTTTGAGTTATCTGCAAAAACTGCCGGTCAGCAAGGTGAAGATCGACCGCTCCTTTATACAGGGCATTGATACCTCAATGGAGGCATCCGAACTGGTCGCCAATATTTGCCGGATGGGGTCCATGCTGGGCAAGAGTCTGGTGTGTGAAGGGATTGAGACACAGGCCCAGTTGGATGTGCTGCGATCCCTGACCGATATCCACTTGTATGGACAGGGCTATCTGTTCAGCCGACCGGAGCAGGCGGAGAAAATCTATCAGACCTTGTTGGAGATGGAGGAGCTTTGGCTGGCGCGTCAACAATCCCAAATGGCTTATATGAGTTGAGAGGGGGCTTGCCTGTCATCTGCCTCCAGAATGTGTGATTTAGCTCAAACTCTCTTCTTTTTGTTTATTGTTTGAACGGTTGTGCGGTTTTATCAAAAAAACATGCAATTTAGCCTTGCCAGAAAGAATTCACTCCCTATAATGCGCCTCCATCGACAGGGCAAGCGGCAACGCAAACAGCCTCGTCGATAACCTCGAAAAGCCTTTGAAAATAAGGCTTGACTCGAGAAGGCGGTTGAGTAGAATTCCACTCCCGCAGCAACACACTGTTGCGTCGCTCTTTAACAATTTGAATCAAGCAATCTGTGTGGGCACTCACAGCATCGAACATCAAAAACAATTTTTGATTTTCAATGTCTG
>NZ_JBFODS010000026.1:0-3613 GCF_040908445.1 Aeromonas sp. R10-2
CATGTACAGGATCTTTAGCAGCAACCAATTGAAATAGATATAAAAATGGCTTCGATTGTGATCTGATTTTATCGCCAAACAAAACCGCCACGCACGAAGCCATGACCATTATCGATGCCAACCACTATCTTGAGCAACTTCTCTCTCCTGCCGAACTCGACCGCATTGCCCGTGACTGCCAATTTTGCTTGCGCAAACGAGCCATTACGCCTGCCATGCTGGTGACTGCACTCTTGCGGGCACTTGGCTGCGACCAGGTCGATGGTATCGCTGGATTGCACCATCATTTCAATGCCTTGCAACTGGTTGATGCCCATCAGGTTTCCTACAAGCCCTTTCACAACCAGTTGCGCAAAGCGTCGTTCGCCCTGTTCATGAAGGCGCTGGTTGAACGGGCTATCGCCTTGCGTATCGGCCAACAGATGAAGACTGCATCCCTTGGCGCATTCAAACAGGTGTTGTTGCAGGATGGTACTTCCTTTGCCGTCCACAAAAGCCTGGCCGAAGTGTTTCCGGGAAGGTTCAAGACCATTAGCCCGGCGGCAATCGAGTGTCATATGCTCATGTCTCTATTGGAGCAAAGTCCAGTTTGCATGCAGGTCTCTGCCGATACGGCGTCAGAGCGCCAGTTCCTGCCTGAGCCCGAGCGGCTCAATAACAGCCTGCTGTTGGCGGACGCGGGTTACATCGATATGGCCTACTTTGCGAAACTAAACGAGGCGGGCGGTTTCTATCTGGTCAGGGGTAGTAAGAGCCTGAACCCGAAGATTATCCGGGCATGGCGCGGTGACGAACGGGAAGTGCCGAAGCTGGCGGGCCTGTCACTCAAGGATGCTGGACGGCGGCACTGTCGGGCAGAGGTACTGGATATGGTGGTGAAATCGGGCAAGTTCGAGTATCGGCTGATCCGACGCTGGTTTGCCGAGGAGAAACGGTTCTGTATCTGGATGACCAATCTGCCACGAGAGGCATGGCCAGCAGAGCGGGTGATGAGCCTGTACCGCTGTCGTTGGCAGGTGGAGCTGCTGTTTAAGGAGTGGAAGTCGCACAACCGGCTCAAGGGCTTTGTGACAGGTCAGAAAGCCATTGCCGAGGGGCTGGTGTGGGCCAGCCTGTTGTCGCTGGTGATGAAAAGACGGGTAGCTCAGACGCTGATGGGGGACGGTTTATCCACACTGAAAGCGGCGAAAAATAGCGGAACCTGGTGGTTCCCGTTATTGGAAGCGGTGGCTCATCGGGTGTTGGTGGAAATAAGAGAGCGTCTGGAATGGGCTGCCGTTTACTTGGCGAAAAATGCCCGTCGAACCAAGCAGCGAAAATCGATACAGAACAGGACCTTAGAAGGAATTTCAAATGAAGTGTTTTCTTAAGGTCCTGTATATGAAATACCGATAGTCCCCTTGTTGTACTCTTCGCCCATATTCAGCTGGCCAATACCAAATCGGGAAAAATAACCAGCCATGCTCACCGGATAAGGCATGACAGCATTGCTGTTATTGACAATATCAATGCTGGTGAGCAGGGAATTGCTGCTATAAATGATTTTGTCATTTAGCTTCATGGCGGCGCGTTCCTGCTTTTTTCTCGCCAAATCATCGACCAGATGCAGATATTTATCCTCATCCGGCGTCACCAGCAGGCTGGGATAATCGACCAGGTCCTGCTTGCTGCATATTTTCCCTGTGAGGGGATGGCCCGCTCTGACAAATACCCCATCGTGAGAAATAAATAGCGGGATAAATATCAGGCTGTAATTTTTGGCCAGCCCGTGAATTTCATGCCCGAGAAACAGATCGATATGATTGTCCAACAGCAGATCGAGCAGACGCAGATGGTTGCCGACTTCAATATTGATGGCGCAGGATGGGTTAGCCTGCTGATAGCGGGCGGTGACAGGTTGCAATACCGGCTGCCACCACGCATGTCCGGTGCCCACCTTTAGCGGCCGCGCGGTGCGCTCGCGCAGGCTGGCCAGCTGCCTGAGGGTGTCATCGTAGATCCGCTGCATCACGCGCGCCTGCTCCAGCAGCAGCTCTCCGGCAGCGGTGAGCGTCACGCCGCCTGCGTGCCTGACCAGCAAGGTAGTCCCCAGATTCTCCTCAAGCTTTTTCATGTTGTGTGTCAGCGTCGGCTGGCTGAGTCCCATTTTCCTGGCTGCCAGACTGACATTTTTGTGGGTGGCCACTGCAATAAATTGTCTTAGATGCTTGTCCACGAATATGGCGTCCGGTCATGGGCGGGTGGTGCGCCAAGCTAGTGTAATCACCATGGGCTGTCAATTATCTCCCTTCACGTACTGGCTATTTTTAGGTTCTTCGCGGGATCTTGGGGAAGTGGAAGTTGACAGACAGGGTGCTGGTAAACTGGCTGTCTCCAAACACACCACCACCATCACCCTGCTGTCGCCGTGCATCATATTGATATTGCCTCCTTCTGGCCAGGTTATACCGTCATCGCCCAAGCGCTTTCTGCCAACCATCACACCCTGTTTACCCTTGAGCCTCGCGCCGACCTGTTGCCCCGTTGTCGCCGATGCCTGCAACCCACGCCATTGATCCACGACCAACGTATCCGCCGGGTGCGTGAGCGAGACCTATTTGACCGACAAGTCTGGTTACAACTGCCTGTTCGCCGCGTCGACTGTCTGCGCTGTGGTCGCGTCAGTGAACATATCGACTGGCTCCCCTCTGGCTCCCGCCTCACCCGGCGCATGCAGTGCTGGATTGAAGCGCTCGTTCAGTACCTCCCCATCCGCCATGTCAGCCAGCTCACCGGGGTCGGTTGGCACACCATCAAGGAGATCGACAAGCGCCGTTTGCAGACCAGTGTGGGCACCATCGAACTTGGGGAGGTGCGGCGGCTGGTGATGGATGAGTTTGCCCTGCACAAGGGACACCGCTATGCCACCGTGATCATGGATGCCGAGCGAATCCGCGTCCTGTGGGTGGGGCACGGCAACAGCCGGGCCGCTATCCGTCCCTTCTTCGAGCAGCTCGGCGAGCGATGCCAGCAGATTGAAGCGGTGGCGATGGACATGAACACGGCGTTCGACCTGGAGGTGAAGCAACACTGCCCGCAGGCGGAGGTGGTCTACGACCTGTTCCACGTGGTGGCTCGCTATGGCCGAGAGGTGGTGGACCGGGTGCGAGTGGAGCAGGCGAATGCACTGAAAAGCGATAAACCGGCGCGAAAAGTGGTCAAAAGTGCGCGTTGGTTGCTGCTACGTAATCGGGCGAAGTTGAGTGAAAAACAGGATGTGAAGTTGCAGGAGCTGTTGGCGGCGAATCAACCGCTGGCGATGGTGTACGTGCTGAAAGAGGGGTTGAAGGGCATCTGGTATGCGCCGAGCGTGTGGGAAGGATGGCGACGATGGCGGAGCTGGATGCGGCAGGTGAAGGAAAGCGGGCTAGCGCCGCTGCAACGATTTGGTCGAAATTTATCGAAATATATGCGGGGGATCCTGGCGAGTGCAAACTACCCGATGCACACGAGTGTGCTGGAAGGGGTGAACAACAAGATCAAAGTGATAAAGCGCATGGCATATGGATTTAGGGACTCAGAATACTTTTTTCTGAAAATCAAGGCGGCCTTCCCCGGAAAGCCGCGATGAACC
>NZ_JBFODS010000027.1:0-4106 GCF_040908445.1 Aeromonas sp. R10-2
CATGTACAGGATCTTTAGCAGCAACCAATTGAAATAGATATAAAAATGGCTTCGATTGTGATCTGATTTTATCGCCAAACAAAACCGCCACGCACGAAGCCATGACCATTATCGATGCCAACCACTATCTTGAGCAACTTCTCTCTCCTGCCGAACTCGACCGCATTGCCCGTGACTGCCAATTTTGCTTGCGCAAACGAGCCATTACGCCTGCCATGCTGGTGACTGCACTCTTGCGGGCACTTGGCTGCGACCAGGTCGATGGTATCGCTGGATTGCACCATCATTTCAATGCCTTGCAACTGGTTGATGCCCATCAGGTTTCCTACAAGCCCTTTCACAACCAGTTGCGCAAAGCGTCGTTCGCCCTGTTCATGAAGGCGCTGGTTGAACGGGCTATCGCCTTGCGTATCGGCCAACAGATGAAGACTGCATCCCTTGGCGCATTCAAACAGGTGTTGTTGCAGGATGGTACTTCCTTTGCCGTCCACAAAAGCCTGGCCGAAGTGTTTCCGGGAAGGTTCAAGACCATTAGCCCGGCGGCAATCGAGTGTCATATGCTCATGTCTCTATTGGAGCAAAGTCCAGTTTGCATGCAGGTCTCTGCCGATACGGCGTCAGAGCGCCAGTTCCTGCCTGAGCCCGAGCGGCTCAATAACAGCCTGCTGTTGGCGGACGCGGGTTACATCGATATGGCCTACTTTGCGAAACTAAACGAGGCGGGCGGTTTCTATCTGGTCAGGGGTAGTAAGAGCCTGAACCCGAAGATTATCCGGGCATGGCGCGGTGACGAACGGGAAGTGCCGAAGCTGGCGGGCCTGTCACTCAAGGATGCTGGACGGCGGCACTGTCGGGCAGAGGTACTGGATATGGTGGTGAAATCGGGCAAGTTCGAGTATCGGCTGATCCGACGCTGGTTTGCCGAGGAGAAACGGTTCTGTATCTGGATGACCAATCTGCCACGAGAGGCATGGCCAGCAGAGCGGGTGATGAGCCTGTACCGCTGTCGTTGGCAGGTGGAGCTGCTGTTTAAGGAGTGGAAGTCGCACAACCGGCTCAAGGGCTTTGTGACAGGTCAGAAAGCCATTGCCGAGGGGCTGGTGTGGGCCAGCCTGTTGTCGCTGGTGATGAAAAGACGGGTAGCTCAGACGCTGATGGGGGACGGTTTATCCACACTGAAAGCGGCGAAAAATAGCGGAACCTGGTGGTTCCCGTTATTGGAAGCGGTGGCTCATCGGGTGTTGGTGGAAATAAGAGAGCGTCTGGAATGGGCTGCCGTTTACTTGGCGAAAAATGCCCGTCGAACCAAGCAGCGAAAATCGATACAGAACAGGACCTTAGAAGGAATTTCAAATGAAGTGTTTTCTTAAGGTCCTGTATATGAGCCCCAGCTAAGTTGTTGGCTACACCAATGGGGGTTCAGGCTGTTGTCGATCTGGTGGGACGGATTCAGCATGGGGTGTGCCTATAAATTTAGGCAGCCTGTGGCGTCATCTTTCAGTTCAAAAAAACATCACGACAGTTTTTTTGCAAATTTTTTCGTTTTAGCCACTTGAAAAATTCTGAAAACTGTCCATTTACTAATTATGAGAACAAAAGACTTTTTTAAACATTCCGCTGCTTCGCAGCGAAGATAAACCAGTTTTACTACTTCCCCACATACTATTTTATTAGAATCGACACTGATATTAGCATTCAAACATGTCAAGCTTTAATAAACAGGCTCAAAAATCATGCTGTCATTACTTAACTAAGTGTCAAATTTCGTATGAGTAGAATCAAGACCGAAAAACAGTCATAATAAAATATGGTTATTTTCGCACCTATGGTGCGGGCTAAACAGACAAAAAGTTCCACCTTATGATTAGCATCTATTATTTTTTCATTTAACAGCCACCATTTATGGCGGCTGCCATGAATAATCAAAAATATTATTGATGATAACACTACCACCAGGCTAATAAATTACGCCCTGTCAATGCCCCCCACACTATGGCATTCAACATCAGAGCAATGAAGACAGCCGCAGAGCCCATGTCTTTAGCTCGACCAGAAAGCTCATGATGCTCTGACCCTATTCTGTCTACTACTGCTTCAATAGCTGAGTTCAGGATCTCTACAATCACAACCAGCCAACTTATAACCATTAGGAGTAGTATTTGATTTAAACTATCTCCGACAAAAAACGCCAGAGGCATCAACAGCACAATGAGTAGCAGTTCCTGACGAAAAGCCGCTTCATGTCTCCAAGCTGAAGAAAGCCCCTTCATACTATAATTGGTGGCATGAATGATTCGGGTAATTCCAGTTGCACCAGGCTTTGCCATTTTAGCTTCCTCTTTCTGATTTGCCCGTTAAAAATTTCAACCATGAAATACACGGACAATAGTAATAAACCTATTATTTAACAGATGATTGGGGGCCTGAGCCCCCGGCGTTTTTCAAGATAGTTGTCGCGCAAAGCTGTTTTAAGCAGCCTCTTTTTGCTCCGGCTCGGGTTTCTCGGGCCGCTCCGGATTTAGCATCACGGCACCGATAGGTGTCCAGTCTCGCGTCTTGCCACTCCACCTCGCTGGGTGTTGTGCTCGGGCGGCCTGGTACACAGCATCCCGTTTCGCCAGCAGGGCTTTATCGTCACCCCGATGCCGCTCGTTGGGTGTGACGAAGCGGATACGGCTATGCCGGTGCTCTTCGTTATACCAGGCCATAAAGTCGCGCACCCACTCCCTGGCCGCTTCCAGACTGGCAAAGCCGTCTGATGGCCACTGCGGACAGTACTTCAGCGTCCTGAACAATGACTCCGAGTACGGATTATCGTTGCTGACCCGAGGCCGTCCCCGCGAGGGCGTGACACCCAGGTCATGCATCTTGGTCAGCAGCGTGACTGACTTCATTGGCGCGCCGTTGTCCGAGTGCAAGACCAGCGGCTGCTTCCAGCACTGCTCGCGGATGATGCTCCGTTGCAGCAACGCCGCCGCCCGTTCACCGCACTCTTGCTCATGCACTTCCCAGCCCACCCCTTTGCGGCTGTAGATGTCCTCTATCAGATAGAGGTAGTAATACTGGCCGCGCACGAGTGACGGCAAGTAGGTGATATCCCAGGACCACACTTGATTGGGCCCAGTCGCGGTATGGCTGGTTGGTACCGGCACATGGCGCGGTGGCTGGCTCCGGCCACGCCTGTGCTGCTGGTCAGCCGCCCGCAAGATGCGATAGAAGCTCGACTCACTGGCCAAGTAGCGCCCCTGGTCGGCCAGCCGTGGCACAATTTGACTCGGCGGCAACGAGGCGAACTCCTGGCTATTGCAGACGTCCAGCACGGCCTGCCGCTCCTCTGGGCTCAATGCATGAGCAGGTATGGAACGAACCGCATCCGGTCGCCTATCGGCACTCAGCTCAGGCCCGGCCAACCAGCGCTGGAGCGTGCGCAGACTCAGCCCCAACACCTCGGCCGCAGGATGCTTGCGGGCGCCAGCTTCAAGCGCTTCGCGCCACCATGCAACGTATTGCTGCCGCTCTGGCAACGAGGTCAGTTGTCCTCGTCGACGTTGCTCCAGTAGGCATCGAGCTTTTTTTGCAATATCAGCAGAGCTGCTGCCTCGGCCAGGGCCTTGTCTTTGCGCCGCAGCTCTTGCTCCAGTTGCCGGATACGCTTCTTGTCCGCTTTGGCCTGTGCCTTCTCCGCCTGTTGTAAGGTACGAGCGGATTGCTGGCCCAGAATACAGGCTTGGCGCCATTGCTGGACTTGCTCGGGATAGAGACCCTTACGGCGGCAGTACTCACTGAGTTCAATCTCGGAAAGCGCAGCGGTTTCCAGCACGACGGCGAACTTGGCCTCGGCGGGCCATTCATCGGTCAGTTTGTTGTCCCCGGGCACAGGAGACCCTCCGTCTTTGGCGTGTTTGCGCCAATTATACAGAGTGACCTCGCTGATGTTTTCCTGCCGAGCCAACTCGGCCACCGACATATTGATGGGCGGCAGCAGCTTCTTGAGCAAAGCAGCCTTGCGCTCACTTGAATAACGAGCCATTCGACACTCTTTATCCGCCCCCGGTCTTCACATTTAGATTATTCAGATTAGGCGACAACTATTCTGACACCGGGGG
>NZ_JBFODS010000028.1:0-45187 GCF_040908445.1 Aeromonas sp. R10-2
CATGTACAGGATCTTTAGCAGCAACCAATTGAAATAGATATAAAAATGGCTTCGATTGTGATCTGATTTTATCGCCAAACAAAACCGCCACGCACGAAGCCATGACCATTATCGATGCCAACCACTATCTTGAGCAACTTCTCTCTCCTGCCGAACTCGACCGCATTGCCCGTGACTGCCAATTTTGCTTGCGCAAACGAGCCATTACGCCTGCCATGCTGGTGACTGCACTCTTGCGGGCACTTGGCTGCGACCAGGTCGATGGTATCGCTGGATTGCACCATCATTTCAATGCCTTGCAACTGGTTGATGCCCATCAGGTTTCCTACAAGCCCTTTCACAACCAGTTGCGCAAAGCGTCGTTCGCCCTGTTCATGAAGGCGCTGGTTGAACGGGCTATCGCCTTGCGTATCGGCCAACAGATGAAGACTGCATCCCTTGGCGCATTCAAACAGGTGTTGTTGCAGGATGGTACTTCCTTTGCCGTCCACAAAAGCCTGGCCGAAGTGTTTCCGGGAAGGTTCAAGACCATTAGCCCGGCGGCAATCGAGTGTCATATGCTCATGTCTCTATTGGAGCAAAGTCCAGTTTGCATGCAGGTCTCTGCCGATACGGCGTCAGAGCGCCAGTTCCTGCCTGAGCCCGAGCGGCTCAATAACAGCCTGCTGTTGGCGGACGCGGGTTACATCGATATGGCCTACTTTGCGAAACTAAACGAGGCGGGCGGTTTCTATCTGGTCAGGGGTAGTAAGAGCCTGAACCCGAAGATTATCCGGGCATGGCGCGGTGACGAACGGGAAGTGCCGAAGCTGGCGGGCCTGTCACTCAAGGATGCTGGACGGCGGCACTGTCGGGCAGAGGTACTGGATATGGTGGTGAAATCGGGCAAGTTCGAGTATCGGCTGATCCGACGCTGGTTTGCCGAGGAGAAACGGTTCTGTATCTGGATGACCAATCTGCCACGAGAGGCATGGCCAGCAGAGCGGGTGATGAGCCTGTACCGCTGTCGTTGGCAGGTGGAGCTGCTGTTTAAGGAGTGGAAGTCGCACAACCGGCTCAAGGGCTTTGTGACAGGTCAGAAAGCCATTGCCGAGGGGCTGGTGTGGGCCAGCCTGTTGTCGCTGGTGATGAAAAGACGGGTAGCTCAGACGCTGATGGGGGACGGTTTATCCACACTGAAAGCGGCGAAAAATAGCGGAACCTGGTGGTTCCCGTTATTGGAAGCGGTGGCTCATCGGGTGTTGGTGGAAATAAGAGAGCGTCTGGAATGGGCTGCCGTTTACTTGGCGAAAAATGCCCGTCGAACCAAGCAGCGAAAATCGATACAGAACAGGACCTTAGAAGGAATTTCAAATGAAGTGTTTTCTTAAGGTCCTGTATATGAGTGCGCTCTAAAGTAGCGTAAACAAGACACCGGTTTGAGGCCGGTGTCAGGTGATAACTAGATCTGTACAGATAATTAATAGAGAAGGGAGCGAATAAATCGCTCCCTTTTATAATTTATTTCTAGTAGTTAATGGATTCATAAATCCAACCTACAAAATTAAATCATGGCATGATCGCCTCAAACTCTGCTCTCTCAACAAAATATTGGTGAGCAGTCACATCGAATAAAATTTCAACTAGGATATATTCCTAGGTCGATAGGCTACGATATTAACCCCTCCTTTACCCTTATATCTTGTCATTTCGAATATATCTATTTTTGAAATTAGCTCTGGAGTTTTGCTTACTCCATAAGTTCGAGGGTCAAAATCTGGCTTTAACCTTTTTAGCAAGCCTCCCACTGGGGCTACATTTGCCCAATTTTCTGTATCATCCTCTTTATATTGAAGCCAACCCTGTAACAAAGCATCGATTATTTCCTGAGGAATTTTTTCGTTATCTGTAGAAGGTGAGACATTAACAAGACCGGTATGTATTATTGAAGGGATTGGTTCACCGAGGTTTTCTGTGAAAATAAAGTCATCACATGAGTTTCTAAATGATATAGGAGTTTTCTTTTCTCCAACGCCAAAAACATACATTTCTGATTCACGCAACCGAGATGCTAACTTTGTGAAGTCGCTATCTGAAGATATAATTGCAAAAGCATCGTATTTTTCTGCGTATAGTAAATCCATTGCATCAATGATTAATGATGAATCAGTTGAGTTTTTTCCAGTGGTGTACGCAAATTGTTGAATCGGTTGGATAGCTAACTCATTGAGGCTTGTTTTCCAATTTTTAAGATATTCACTTGACCAATCACCATAAGCTCTTTTGGTTATTACATGTCCATGTTTTGATATTTCATCAAGAATAAGTTTGATTTTCGAATACTGTGCATTGTCCGCGTCAATGAGAACAGCTATTTTTTTCTGATCATTTAAATCTTTCATGTGTAGCCTTTAATTCTAATTGAAGTTGGTAGGTTGGCTTAAATTGACGAAGCCCGACATCTGAAAACAAATTAATATTTTTGATAACTTATCAGAACCGAATGGTTCTTTTCGTGATCCGTGCTGAATTTTGCTACACGAAGGGATGCAGGTCTGCTTAGCCAAGCAAAATCAGACGTTCGCGAAAATAGGCTTCCACTGTCCTGTTGCAACCCCTCTTATCTCCCTTTTTTCCAATCACCACGGGGCCAATGGCGTGGACGATTACGCTTCGCTAATCGACCCTACTCGCCTCTGCTCGCTAAGCTTAAAGGGATCAGCACAGTGCCAGGAGGCCAATCATGGAGATCGACAAAGCCATCGGGCTGATCGAGGCCCACGGAGTCTTTCACGGGGATCACTACAGCTTCAACAGCGGCGAGTTTGTGCAGTGGTGCCAGGAAGATACCCACCAGACCCTCAGCCTGGAGCAGGCCAATCACGATCTGGCGCCCTTCTGCATCCGGGTCGGTTTCGCCGAACCGGTCCGGTCGTGGCGTTACTACCTCACCTGAACTACCTCACCTGAGGGGTGACGCAGAGGGCGGGAGGAGCCGCGCGATGCGGTGAATTATTGAAAAAGGAGCCGGCAAGGCTCCTTTTTTGTGATGGGCAGGACGCTGAGCGAAGGCGGGGGAGTAGCCCTAGTTGTCGAAATTCCACTGTATGGGCAGCTCAAGATCGAAGACGAGCTGATCCCCGTTGAGGGTAAAATCCACGCTGGTCTGGTGCTGGTCGTATTCGTCGATAAGGCGGCAGCTCTCGGAAAAGTTGGATTCGTAGCCGAGGCGAGCAGTGCCGCCGGTGCGAGCCTCGTCGAGTTCCACCCCCAGCACCCGCAGGGGATCCTTCTGGCTGAGCTTGACCCGGCTGTCACCCACATCCACCAGCCGCTCCAGCAGGGGGAAGAAGTCCTGCTTGTTGGCCTCGATGGCCCGGGCGATGGCCTGCTCCAGCTCGGTGGCGCTGGCAAGGGCGGGATCCAGCGTGTAGCGGGTCTGGATGCTTTCCTGAGTCATATTGTGCTCCTTGGGGCAATGAACCTGCGTCGGCCATCAGCACGATAGGTGGTGAACAAGGCGTGCCTAGCCATTAAATAAGGTGGTGATTCATTCTGGCGGATAAAATCATCACAAAAAACCGATGAAGGCAGCATATTGCTTTTCGTCAGGCGGGAATGCGGCCATTGCGCACCAGGGCCCGGCGGATATTTTTGCACATCTTGCCGAAGCGGTTGAGCTCGTCGAAGCTGGGCGGGATGCCGCGATCGATCTGATATTGCCAGTAGCAGAGGTCCGTATCCACCAGCTCCATCAGCTTCTTGGGGCAGCCGATGCAGGTGTTGTCCGGCCCGCATTTGAAGGTATCCGGTTGGTAGAGCGGAAATTCCGCCTTCACGGCGTCGATGATCTGCTGCATGGCGGTCATGCGGTCCGGCTTTCTGCTCACGGCTCGTTCCCCGGCGGTTTGTATGGGGGAGTCATTATATCCCTGACAAAATGTGGGCCAATGACGCTTAGGAGGTAGTCCGCCTTGCGTGCAAGCCACTGCGCCCCGGATCCTGCGCCTGCTTCCCCCCTGGTGGCCTCTTCTGTCTGGCGCCGTTTCGGGTCATGATGAAAGCCCCGAACGAACCACTTTTTGACTGACCCCTTTGGAGGTGTGATGAGACCCTGTGCCCTGCTGTTGCTTTTTCCCGTGGTGTGCCAGGCCGAGGCCAGCCCGAGTGAACCCGTGCAGGAAGGTACCCTGGCCAATCAGCAGTTGATCCGGGATGCCATGGTGGGGGTCGCATCCTGGGTGGCCACCAAGGGGTGTGACGCGCCGGAGCGCTTCGTGCCCGTGGTGTTGCAACTTCCCGAGGGGGAGCCGGGCAGTCGCCACTGGCAGGAGCGCTGGACGGTGACGGGCTGTGACAACGTCTATCCCGTGGTGATCGATTTTCGGGAGACCGGGATGCAAAGCGCCATGTGGACCATTGCCCGATAGGGTCGGCGCCGCCATCTGCGAGCTGCAAAAATGACAACGCCCGGCAAGCCGGGCGTTGGAACAGCGTGAAGGGGAAAGCCTGTCATCAGAAGTCGTGGTAGAGGGGCCAGCCGAGCAGGGGGTGGCGGATCCCGGCGCGCATCTCCATGTTGTCGAGCTTCTCCGGCGAGGCGTCCTCTTTTTGCAACTGCTGGTACTGGCGCACAAAGCCGAGGGTATGCAGCAGGTTGGGCACAAAGCCCGGGCTCAGCTCCTGACGCAGGGCGGCGGCCATGTCGGCGGGCAGCGCGCCCAGCATCAGCGTGAGCTGAGCTGCGAGGTAGTCGGTGTCGTACCAGCTCTCGTCGAGCTCAATCTCCCGCGCCAGCTTGCGCTTGAGATCCTGCTTCACCTTGAGGGGGGCTGCACCGCTGCCCTTGCCGCAGAGGATGCGGTAGAGCAGCGCCTCGGCCAGCTTGTCCTCCATGGTGGGGTGGTCGCTCTCGCAGGCGAAGAAGTGCTGGTCGATGAGCGCCATCAGGCGGCTCTTGTTGTGCTCGGTCAGCGCCTTCTCGTACTCCTGCCACCCTTGCCACTCCTCCACATCGGGGGGGCTGGAGATCTTGTCCAGCAGGCGCGCATCCACGTCACCGTAGAGGCTGTTGCCAGCCTGCTTGGGGCTGACGGTGATGAGCATGGACCAGCCCTTCTGGAACGGCTTGATGGGGCCTTCCGGCGCCTGCAACAGGGCCAGTGCCTTGGCCGGATCCCGTTGGGAGAGCTCCTGCAGACCGAGGCTCACCACGCCGATGACGTCGTGGGCCGCTTGCTCCAGCAGGTGCATCTTGTACTTGTTGTAGTACTTGTCGGCGAATTTGAGGCTCATCAGCACCGCCTTGCCTTTGATGGAGGCGAGCTGCTGCTGACTCAAGAGTTCGTTGTCGCGGCCAAAGCGCAGCACCTGGGTCAGAAAGGGGCCCTGGTTGGCATCGCGAATGACTAACTGCATGAATGGGCTCCTTAATCCAGAAAGCTGAACATGTCGTCGACGTCACCGTACTCGTCTTCCTCGACCTTGTTCTTCTCTTTGGCCTGCATCACCAGCTCGGCGGCAAACTTGTTGATGATGCCGTCCCAGGTGGAGTGCTCGTTGCGCAGCAGCGACTTGATGGATTTTTCCACCTCGGGGGCCAGCTCGCGAATGAGCATCAAGAGGCTGCGCGGGTCGTCCAGCGCATAGTCGTGGCTGTCTTCGGCCTGCTGGCGCTCGCTGTAGCGCAGGGACTCTTCGAGATCTTCCTCTTCGGCGTGCAGCACGTCGCGATAGCCCTCGTCCTCTTCATAGCGATCGCCGCGATAAAACTCGATAAAGGGGATGGCGAGGTAGAAGAGGCCGGCCGGATCCTCGGCCACGCACTCGAGGATCTCCCGCTGCTTGGTCTCGCTCTCCTGGGTGCGGATCAGGTAGTTGAGGAAGTCGAAGGTGTGCTGTTGCAGTTCGTCGGCGTTGTTCTTGATCGCCTCTTCCCAGTAGAGGGGCTGCTGGCAGACGATGTCGCGGATCCGCTCCGGGGTCATCAGCTCGGAGATGATGGAGGGGAAGGAGATGTCGTGCTGGCCGTTGATCTGGGTCAGGGTAACGATATCAATATTTTCAATCACTTCTGCCAACTGGTCGTCAGACATGGTCTTGGCGATCAGCTCGAACTTCTCGCTGGCCTGCTTCGGCTCGATGACGGCCAGCTCTTTGATCTCGATGGCGGTAATTTCTATCAGACTGTTGCTCATGCCTTGCCCCAATTAGAAACGGACTTCGTCGTACATATCCTGATCGCCGTCGTCATCACCATAGCGGTCACTGCCGCCGTGGTAGTCGGCGTCGGCATCTTCCCCGTCTTCCTCTTCTTCGTCCCGCAGCTCATAGTCGTCATCACCGCGGTGGCTGCCGCGCGGCAGCGGGTTGTCGAGCAAGAACAGCACGGCGCAGGCTTCCATCAGCTGATCTTCGCTCTGGGCCCGCACCGCCTTGACCAGCGGCAGGATGGCGTTGTTGAAACCGACGCTCACCTTGAACTCGTCCCAGGAGGGCTGCTCGCCGCTGGCGAGCCACTTGTTCCACTGCGACTTGGCCTTGGGCGGGAACTGCACCCGGCCATAGAGGGCAAGCGGCAGGTATTCGGGCATGAACTCCAGCATGCTCATGTCGGCCAGCAGCAGGGTCTTCATCTGGTCGGTGAACTGCTCGAGACCCTTGGGGTCGTCCTGATCCCGGTAGGATTCGATGTTCTCGCTGGCATCGCTTTGCAGGGCCTTGAGCCGTGCCTGGTCCCATTTTTTTTGCATAGTCGCTCTTCTTGCCTGGTGGCTCAGGGGTAGAACTGGTCCCACATCTCCTGCATGGCAGCAGCGGGATCGGTCACGATGACGTTGTTGAAATCCTTGATAAAGGCGGCCCGCTGTTTCGGATCGGACAGCACTTCATAAGCCTGCTTTACCTGGTGCAGCCGGGCGGCTGCCTGCTCTTTCTCTTCTTCGCTCGCCCCGTGCAGCTTGTCGGGGTGGTACTGGTTCGACAGCCGTCGATAGGCTTTTTTGATGTCGTTTTCACTGGCGTTGGACTTGACGCCCAGCACCCGGAAGTAGTTGTTCATGACGGATCCTGCCTCACTGGCATGGTGGAATTCATCCTGTGTCGACCTGGTGGCGCAACGTCGGCAAACCAGGCTCGGCAAAAACCCGTCATTTTAACGGAAACAGCCCGCCAACGCGATGAGTTGGGCGATCAATTAACGGGCGAGATGAAGAGGTGTCAGTTGAGCGTCTATTGTTGCCAGTCGGTCTGGCCAGTGCAAGGGCGGCGGGGCAAAAGCGATGAAAAAACGGGCAGGGCAAGTGTGGGGTGAGATGGCGGGATATGTCAGCGGCAGCGCAAATCGGGCTGCCGCCGCAGGGGTTACTCCTCCCAGAAGGAGGCAGAGGTGTGGTAGATCATCTTCTTGCTCATCCCGCCATCGACCACCAGATTGGCGCCGTTGATAAAGTCGTTCTGGGGATCCGCCAGAAAGAGGCAGGCGCGGGTGATGTCGTCGGGGCGCCCGACCCGGCCACTCGGGTGCTGGCGATGATCCGCCTCGGTCAGGGTGTGGTAATCCTCTGCCTGGATCCAGCCCGGACTGATAGCATTGACCGTGATGGGGTAGTCGGCCAGCGAGTTGGCGAGGGACTGGGTGAGGGCGACCAGCGCCCCCTTGGAGGCGCCGTAGGCATCCCAGCCCGGTTCGTTCTGCTGCCAGCGGGTGGAGGCGATATTGATGATGCGGCCATAGGGCAACCCGCGGTTGACCTGCACAAAGGCGCGGGCGCAGAGCATGGCGCCGCGCACATTGACCATCATCACCTGATCGAACTGGGCTGCGCTCAGCTCCTCGAAGCGGGTGTGGAACTTGCTGATGGCGCCGTTGTTGATAAGCAGATGGACGCCGCCATGTTGTGCGCGAATCTCGGCAAAGAGGCGTTCGATGGCCTGCTCATCCCGCAGATCGAGCGGATGAAAGTGGATCTCGGGATGGTCGAAAGCGTGAGGGGCCAGATCGGTGGCGATCACCCGATAGCCCGCCTCGGCCAGCCCGATGCAGAGCTGGCGGCCAATCCCGCCAGCGGCGCCGGTGACCAGCGCAATTTGGGGTTGGTTGGTCAGCTCGTTCATTGCGCCGCTCCATTGCGCGCCCGCAGCACCTTGATGAGGGCCGAGACCTCCTGCTGGCCAAATCCTTGTGCCACACCTTCCTCAAACAGATCGGCGGCAAAGCGTGGGAAGCGGCTGTCGATCCCGGCGTCGGTGGCATGACCGGCGAGGCGGCTGATGGCGGCGCTCCAGGTTTTCAGGCTGGCGTAGGGGTGATCGAAATCGCCGCTCGCCAGCGTCTTGCCAAGGTGGGCCACATCGCCCCCCAAGATCGGCGAGAGCTCGCTGAACTGGGCGCACACCTTGGCCACCGGCAGCCCTTCCGCCTCGCAGATCAGGGCGCCGTGCAGGGCACCGAGCAGACCACCGGCAAAGTAGGCGGCGACGGCACAATCTTGCGCCGCGGCGGCGCCCACCGCCTCGGCCACATGGTCGAGGGTAGGGGCGAGCAGGCGCAGCACCGGCTCGGCGTCGCTAAAGGCATCGCTGGCCCCCGAACAGATGATGCTGGCATCAGTGGTGCCGATCTGATCCGGGAAGCAGAGGATGGCGCCATCGAGATAACGGGCGTCGCGGGCGTGGCTCCAGCTCTCCAGCGCTCTGGCCCCCTGCGGGCTGCCGGTGGAGAGCTGCACCAGCAGCTTGCCCGCCACCGCATCGCTTGCCTCATCCAGCAACTGCTGGCTGACGGCGTAGTTATCGACGCAGACAAGGGTGATATCGCTTGCGGCGATGGCCGCGCCAACCGAGGGGGCGAGTGTTGCACCCAACGCCTGCAGCGGTGCTGCCTTGGCGGCGCTGCGATTCCAGACGGTGACCGGATGGCCCGCCTTGAGCAAGGTGGTGGCGAGGGCGGAGCCCATGGCCCCGAGGCCGATGACAGAGAGATGGCGCATGATGGCTCCTGGCTGTGTTGATAGACGCTGACATAGAAAATTGGGATGCCTTGTGGCAGGTAAGCCACTATATTTGCCCCGTTTCGCCGTGAAAAATGGCTTTTATGACTGTCTGGTATAGGTGAATTCTATGGATGTGCGAACCCTGCGTGCGTTTGTGGCTGTCTTCGAGGAGCGCAACATCACGGCGGCCGCCACCCGCCTCTTCATTACCCAGCCCACCCTCTCCACCACCATCAAAACGCTGGAGGATGAGCTGGGGGTGACCCTGTTTGCGCGGCAGGCGCGCGGGGTGGAGGGGACCGAAGCGGCGCACCGGCTCTATCCCCGCGCCAAGCGGCTGATCGCCGACACCGACTCCCTCGCCCGCGAGTTTCGTGAAACCTCCCCCTGCCTCGAGCTGACGGTGGGGATTGAGGCAGACCTTGGCGATGGTGTGGTGGGGGCGTTGGTGCAAGGGGCGCTCGCCCACGAGGAGATCCTGCTGACTCTGGAGGAGGGGTGCTGTGGCGATGTGCGGCTGGGGTGTGAATCCCTGCGCTGTGGCGACGAGCTCTTTATTCCCCTGCTGGAAGAGGAGTTTGTGCTGGTGCTGCCGCCGGATCATCCGCTGGCGGGCAAGGGGGCGCTAACGCCGGCTGAGCTGGCGGACGAGCCCTGGGTCACCTGCCCGCGCCACGACTCCCACCTGCGGCTGATCGCCATCCTCGGCAATCAGGCGCCGCTCTATCCGCGGCGGGCAGGGTCGCTGCGACTGGCGGCGACTATGGTGGCCGCCGGGGCGGGGATCGGCTGGTTGCCCCGTTCCCTCTGTCCGCCCGGTTGTACAGTCGCCGAGCTGGCGGCCTCTTCCTTCAAGCGGCGGGTGGGGCTCTGCTACGCCCCGGATGCGTTGCGCTCGGCGGCGGTGACCGCCCTGCTGGAGCAGGTGCGCGGGATGCAGCTCCCCGCCTGATGTCGGCATAAAAAAGGGCCATCCGGTGGGATGGCCCTGTTGAGGCAATGTTGTTGCGTGGCTAGAGCGACGCCCACCAGAGCCGCAGCTGCAAGCCCCACTTCGAGCTCCAGCCGGTGGTGCTGCTCACAAGCGTCCCATCCTTGATAACGAGAAAAGTCGGGGTGACCCCTACCTGCCACTTGGCGGCCAGATCCCCCGACTCGTCGTTGTGGGTCGGGAAGGTGAGCCCTTTCTTGCTCATCCCTTTGCCTAACTGTTCCGAATTGCCGGAGCGCAGTGCCACCGTCAGCACGTTTTCCCCTTCCTGCCAGAGCTGCTGCACGGCCGGGGTGGTGAAACGGCAGACACCGCACCAGCTGGCCCAGTAGTAGACCAGCAGCGGCTTGCCCTGGCTTAAGGTAGCGAGATCCGTGCTGCTGCCATCCTGCAGGGTGACGGGGGTGCTCATCGCCCCCTCTGGCAGGGTCGGGCTGCGCCACAGATCCAGCAACGTCGAGATGACCAGTGCCATCAGAAGCAGCCAGAGCGCCTCCTTGCCCCAGCGGCGCCAGCGGGGTTGAGGGTTGGTGGTCATCGCTTACCCCTGCTTGGCCAGTTCGGCCTGCACCAGTTGCTCCAGCTCCTCATAGGGGATGGCGCCCGGCACCAGCTGGTTGCCAATCAGGGTCGCCGGTGTGCCCTGTACCCCCAGAATGGTGCCGATACGCAGGCTGTTGCGCAGCTCCTCGGTCGCCTTGGCGGCCGGTTTGAGCGCGGTGTTGCCGGTGGCTGCCAGCGCCTTGTTGATGTCCGCCTCGGTCAACATTCCCTGCTTGCTCATCAGCTTGTCGTGCAGGGTGAGGAAGCGGGCGGGATCCTGCTGCCACAGGGTCAGGCTGTATTGGGCCGCCTTGGCGGAGGTCTGCCCCTTGAACGGCAGCAGCTTGATCACCAGCCCCAGATCGTCCGGATAGGCCTTGAGCAGCTTGGTCAGCTGGGGATCGAACTGCTTGCAGTAGGGGCAGTTGTAGTCGGTGAACAGCACCAGCGTCAGCTTGGGGTTCTTGGCGCCGAGGCGCGGGCTGGTGGCGCTGTTGAACAGCACATCCTTGTTGCCCTTGATGAAGTTGCCAAGCTGCCCCTCCTGGGCTGCCGCGTTCTGTTTCTCCCAGGATTCGGCGGCCTCGTCGAGGATCTTGGGGTTGGCGATCAGGGTCTCGCGGATCAGCTCCTTGATACGCGCCTCCTGCTCCGGGGTGAAGGGGGCGGCGTGCAGGACCGGAGCCAGCAGGGCTGCGGAAAGGGAGGCCAGCAGGGTCAGGGCGCTCAGAGTCGGTTTCATGGTTGCTCCTTAAAATCGGGTGGTGCCAGCCTGAAGCAGGCCAGCCTTGTGCAATGTGGTAAGCAGATCGTCCTTGTCGAGCAGGGGTGACAGCGTGACCCCCTGCGGCAACTCCGGGCCGTAAATCTGGTTGAAGGGGACGGCCGCCGAGCCCCGCTTACGCAGGAAGGTGGCGATGGTGTCGTTCGGTTTGCTCCAGTCGCCGCGCAGGGCCACCACATCGGGGGCTGAGAGGGCCTGTTGTACCTCATCGCGCAGCAACACGTTGTATTTGTTGGCCTTGCAGGTAACGCACCAGTCGGCGGTGACATCGATAAAGACCCGTTTGTTCTGGGCCAGCGCATCTGTGATGGCGCGCTCAGAGAGCGGCTGCCAGACCACCTTGTCAACGCTGGCCGAGTCCTGTGCGCTAAAGGCACCGCTCAGCAGCAGGGGGCTGCCAATCAGGGCGGCGAGGGCGATCGCCAGCGTGAAGCCACGGATGCCGTAACGCCAGATAATGCCAGCCAGCAGTGCCAGCAGCATGGCAACCATCAGCCAGCTGGTGGCATAGCGACCGAGATGGTTGTCGAGCAGACTGGTGAGCCAGAGGCTGGAGCCCAGCATCATCAGGCCGAGCAGGATGCGCAGATGGTTCATCCAGCGCCCCGGTTTCGGCAGCCAGAGGGCGAGCCGTGGCAGGGCCGCCACCAGCAGCCAGGGCAGGCTCATGCCAATCCCCAATGCCGTGAAAATCAGCCAGAGCTGGCCGAGCGGCGCCGCCAGCGCAAAGGCCACTGCAGTGCCGAGAAAGGGGGCCGAGCAGGGGGTCGCCAGCAGAGTGGCGAAGCTCCCCTGCAGGAAGTGACCGCCGAGGCCGTTGCCGCCGCTGGTGGCGAGGCGGGTGCTGAGGGCGCTGGGCAGGCGGATCTCGAACAGCCCCAACAGGTTGGCGCAAAACAGCAGGGTGACCAGCACCATCAAGCCGATAAAACCGGCGCTCTGGAACTGGATGCCCCAGCCGACGGCCCCTTGCGTGGCGCGCAGCAGGCTGCTCATGGCGGCCAGCACCCAGAAGGAGGCGATGATCCCGGCGCTGGCGGCGAGGAACTGCTTACGTACTGTTCCCTGTTCACGCTCCTGATGTTGCAACACAGTTCCCAGCTTGAGCGCCAGCACCGGCAACACGCAGGGCATCAGGTTGAGGATAAGGCCGCCGAGCAGCGCTGCTCCCAGCAACCAGAACAGCGAATGGCTCTGGTTGGGCAGTGCGAGTGGTGCGCCGATCGTCCCCTTGCCCTGCCACGCCTGTTCGCCGCTGGTGAGCAGCAGGCCGAGGGGTTGGCCGCGCAGATCCGGCGCATCCCCCTGCCAGCCATCGCTCACCGGCACCCGGGCGATCAGGGTGTTGCCTTCGACCTCAAGCGCCGGTTTGCCAAATTCGGCACCCTCCAGAGCGTCGATAAAGAGCGCTGGTGATTGCCAGCCTTCTGCCCGCTCGGCGCGCAGTTGCAGCTGGTTGTGCTGATAACCGAGCTCGATCCGGGTCTCAGCAGGCAGCGGCTGGGGCAGGTTGCTGATGGCCTTGGCCCAGCCGAAGTCGAAACCGGCTGGCGCTCGCCCATCCACCGCCAGGGTGAAGGGGAAGTCGGTCAGGATGCAGACGTTGCTGCAGGTCGATAAGCGCAGAGTTCCCTTGAGCGGTTGCCCAGCAGGATAGTTGAGGCTGAGGGGGAAGGTCACCTCACCCTGATAACCCTGGGTGCTGAGCCCGGCTACCTCGAAGTGGCGTGGCGCCGGCCAGCGCCACTGAAAGGCACCGACCGGCTCATCCCACAGGATCTGGGGGGCAATGCCCCCTTCTCCCGGACTGTGCCAGTAGGTTTTCCAGCCTGACTCCAGCTCGACATCGAGCAGGATGCGGGTCTGATCTGCCGTGCTGCGGTCGGCCTGCAGCCGTACCCGGGCGTGATCATTCTGTGGGCTGGTGAGCCAGCCCGTGTCGCTGGCCAATCCCATGGATTGCCACAGCAGACCGCCCAGTAGCAGGGCCGCCTTGAAGAGATTCGACATCTTTTTAGTCTCGCAAAAATGAGTGACAGCTAACGAAAGAACGCTGCCGAACTCATTCCCGCCAGACGCACAGGGTGAGGTGCAGACGCCGCTCGGGCGGCGAGATGACTCTGGGAGGGGGCAGTGGCGGTGTGTAGCGCCAAAGGGGGGCCAGCAGGGCGATCAGCACGGCCACGGCAAAGAAGAGCTGTTCGACGCAGAGCAGGGTGGCGGCGCTCAGCCACTTGCCGTTGAGCTGGCAGCTGGTGGGCTGTGGGCTGGCCGGTTTGGCATCCTCTTGATCCGTTGCCGAGCCTGGAACAGGCAGTGCCTGACAGCTGAGGGCGTGATCGAGCAGGGCAAGCCGGGCCAGCGGCTGGGCAGCACAATTGAGCACCAGCAGGCAGACCAGCAGCAGGAGATGTTTCGCTACCCGTTGTTGCAACATCATGTTCGCCCCGTCCATCAAGATGGGGCCATCCTAACGACCAATGGCGGGTGGGGCAAGTCGGCGACGTATTGATGAGCAGGACTGTGGGTGGCGCGACGGGGAGGGTGGTCGGTTCTGTTTGGCGAACGCTTGTTCGCTAAAAGGGGGATCAGTATACTGCGCCGAGTTAAAACTCGAGGTGTTCGATGCTCAAAATTGCCCGTGTGCTGCTGCTTGGTCTGCTGCTCATTTTCTGGTTCCTGTTCGGCCTGCTGCTCTGTCTGGTTCGTCCGCGCCATCCCAACAACGTCTATGTCTTCGCCCGCATGTATCACGCGGTCTGCCCGCTGATCGGGCTGCGAGTCAAGGTGACGGTGGCCGACGAGGTCAAATCGGTCGGCCCGGCAGTCTACGTCTGCAACCACCAGAGCAACTTCGACATCTTCACCGTGACCGGTGCGGTGCAGCCCGGTGTGGTGGCGGTGGGCAAGAAGAGCCTGCTTTGGCTGCCGCTGTTCGGCCTTATCTTCTGGCTCTCCGGCAACGTGCTGATCGACCGCTCCAACCGCTCCCGTGCCATCGGCACCATAGGTCAGGTGGTGGATCGCATCAAGAACCGCGGCACCTCCATCTGGATGTTCCCGGAAGGGACCCGCTCTCAGGGACGTGGCCTGCTGCCATTCAAGGCGGGCGCTTTCCACACTGCGGTACAGGCTGAAGTCCCCGTGGTGCCCATCGTCTGCTCCAGCTACTTCGGTCAGGTCGACCTCAATCGCTGGGACAATGGCGAAGTGCTGGTGGAAGTGATGGCGCCGGTCTGCAGCAAGGAGCACGGTGCCAGCGGCATTCGCGATCTCTCCGACACCTGCCGCGCCCGGATGGATGCCAAGCTGACTGAACTGGACAGCAAGCTGGGCCACAGCCACGCCGCCTGACGGATAGCGCAGACGAATCGACAAGGGAGCCACAGGCTCCCTTTTTTGTTGGTAAAAATCACCACCTGGTTGGCTATTCTCACCAATAAACCCTCCTTGAATTTCCTCGGTAAATTTCCATCTATATGTAAAACAACAATAATTTTTCTTGGCACGGCTCTTGTAATGCTATGGGAAGAGATAGCCATCCCATCAACAAGGAGCCAGACCATGAGCGTATTCAGCCGCCTGACCGACGTGATAAATGCCAACCTGCACAGCCTGCTCGACAAGAGTGAAGAGCCGGAGAAGATGCTGCGCCTGATGATCGAAGAGATGGAGCAGGTGCAGGTCGAGATGCGTACCCAGGCCGCCCGCGTGATTGCCGAACAGAAACAGCTGGAGCGTCACCAGCAGGGGTTGCAGGCGCAGATCCTGGAGTGGTCGGCCAAGGCCGCGCTCGCCATCCAGAAGGGACGTGAGGATCTGGCCCGCGCCGCCCTCACCGAGAAGCTGGCGGAGGTCAAAAAATGTGAACAGCTGGAGCAGGACAAGGCCCGGGTGGCCGAGGTGCTGGCCCAGCTCACCGCCGATAGCGAACGGCTGGCTGCCAAGCTGACCGAGGCGCGCGATAAGCAGAAACTGCTGACCTTGCGCGAGCAGACCGTCCACAGCCGCATTCGTGCCCGCGCTCAGGTGGACAACCAGCGTATGCATGAGCTGATGGCGCGCTTTGACGGTTTTCAGGGCCGGGTCGATCAGCTGGAAGCCCAGCTGGAGGCGGCCACCCTGGGGCAGAATCCCTCGCTGGAGGCCCAGTTCCGCGAGCTGGAGCTCAATGACGAGATCGAGCGCGAGCTGGCTCGCCTCAAAGGCCAGAAGGCGGAGGTGTAATCATGAGCCCCTGGCCCAAGGATCTGGTGCATCGCAAGCTGACCGGGGTCTGCGCCGGTATTGCCAGGCGGTTGGGGGTCTCCAGAGTCACGGTGCGGGTGGTGGCACTGCTCGCCCTGATCCTGATGCCGCCGCTGGCACTGGCCGCCTATCTGCTGGCGGTGCTGATGATGCCGCCCCGTTATGAATTGAAGCGCTGGCTGGATTGACCAAAGGGTTGATCAGCCGGCAGACAAGGTACTGATAAGGAGCAAGTTATGCTGGAATTTTTCATATTGCTGGTGGTGCTGCTGGTCATGGCCCTGACCGGTTTTACCCTGGTAGCCATGTTGCTGGTGAGCGGCCTGTTCGTGCTGCTTGGGGCACTGGGCGGCATGCTTGCTCTGATCATCAAGCTGGCCCCCTGGTTGTTGCTGGTGCTGGCAGTTTGCTGGCTGATCAGTAACCGCAGCAAGCGTTCCAATACCTACCTCTAACCCGCCTGAGGTTGTGCAAGACGTTGTGTGATGCTCCCTGATTTCCCCTTTCCGGCCACTCATCGAGTGGCCTTTTTTTGCCTGTCGTCCTCAAGGCTGGGTGGCTGCGGGTAACCACTGGGGGCTCCAGCTCTGCCAGAGTGCCGGGCTGTGGATCAGCTGCTCCTTGAAGGATTTCGGCTGCTGCTTGAGGCGATATTCGATGCGCAGGGCTGCCCCCTTCTCGCCGACTTCCTGTTGCCACGCGAGCGTCAGTGGCCCCTTGCCGCGCAGGGCGCGAGCGCCCTTGCCACTCTGGTGCTGGCGCAGGCGGCGCAGCGGATCTGTGCTAATCCCGGTATAGAGCAGGCCGGTGGCAGTACGCACCATATAGACAGACCAGCGGGAAGGGGCGGATGGTTGCGGCGCTGGAGTGGTGGTCGCTGGTTCTCTCATTCAAATTCTCTGTGCCAAACTCAGAGGCAGCTCAAGGAGGTGCGATGAGAGTCTGGTTTTGGTTGTGGTTACTGTTGTCGGTCCCAGCCCTGGGGGAGACGATCCGTCTCTACGATTACCATCAGCATCCCCCCTTCAACACCGGAGTGGATGCAGGGCTGAGCCGCGAGCTGGTCAAGTATCTCAATGAAAAGCTGGGGGGTGAACCCAGAATCGAGCTCTGGCTGGTCAATCGCGCCCGGCTGGCGCTGGAGATGGCGGATCCCGACTTTGATGGTCTGGTGGTCTGGGTCAATCCCGCCTGGGTGGGGGATCCCCATCGCGAGCGCTATCTCTGGACCTTTCCGGTGATGTGCGACACCAACGAGCTGGTCTCGAACATCGACAACCCGGTCACCTATCGCGGGCCTGACTCCCTCAAGGGGCTGGTGTTTGGTGGGGTGGAGGGCTACCGCTATCAGGGGATCGATGATGCGGCCAGCCGCGGCGAGCTGGTACGTCAGGATGCCAAGAAGGTGAAGACCAACCTCGAGCTGCTGGTGCGCGGCCGCATTGATGTGACGCTGGTGAGTGGTTCATCGCTGGGCTTTTTCATCGACGCACAGCACTATCAGGGCAAGCTGTTTATCTCACCCTTCCCCCAATCCAGCTATACCCGCCATATCCTGCTGCCCAAATCCCGTCCCGAGCTGCATGCCACCCTCAACGACATCGCCGAGCAGATGGACAGAGATCCCCGCTGGCACAAGGTGCTGGAGTCTTATCGCGGTACGCCATGAGGGCGGCGCTTGAGTCGGTGCAGCGGCAACAGGCTCACCAGCAGACCTGCCCAGACAAAGGTGAAACCGACTGCCTTGATGGGGTCCGGCGCCTCACCAAACCAGTAGATGGCGAGCAGGAAGGCGAGGCTGGGCTCGATATATTGCAGCAGCCCCACCGTGCTCATCCGGGTTCTCGCCACCGCGTAGCAGAACAGCCCCACCGGCAGCAGGGTGGCGGGCGCACTGCCCATCAGCAGCAGCTTGTCGGCCAGATCCCCGTTCACGAATGCCCCTTCCCCGTGCCACGCCAGCGTGCCGATGATGATCAGCGCGACGGGCAGTTGCACCATGGCTTCCAGATAGAGGCTGGAGCCGGTGTCGTAGTGGATCTTCTTCTTGATAAGGCCGTAGCAGGCGAAGTTGGCCCCCATGATGAGGGAGAACCAGGGGAGTTGGCCGTAGCAGAAGAGCATGTAGGCGAGCCCCGCCAGCGCCAGGGCGACCGCCAGATGCTTTTGCGGGGTGAGTCGCTCTTTGAGGAAGATGACGGCGAATACGATATTGAACAGCGGGGTCATAAAGAAGGCGAGGCTGGTGGTCAGCACCTGCCCGGTAGTGAGGCACCAGGTGAACATGCACCAGCTGATGGACATGACGGGGCCCGCCAGCAGAATGAGGCCGAGCTGGCGCGGCTCGCTGCGCAGTTGTGCCCAGGGCACCTTGTGGCCAAGCAGCAAAAACAGGGCACCCAGCAGCACCACAGACCAGAGCACCCGGTGGGAGATCAGCTCCCACATGTTGACCTCGGGCATGAATTGATAATAGAGCGGCAGCATCCCCCACAGGATGAAGGAGAGGGTCGCGGTGCCGGTACCTAGCCAGTTTTTCATTATTTTCCGTTTATTAAATTAAACGCTCATGGCGATAGTAGGGGGCGCGCCTTGTTTCCACAAGAGGGAAAACAGGGAAATGCTGGTACTATCAACGTCATGCAGCGAATCGATAAGTTGTTTGAGCAAATCAGGGCCTGCCGTCTGTGCGAGGCTCATCTGCCGCTGGGGCCTCGTCCGGTGATCCGCGGGGCCGAGAGTGCCCGCTTGCTGATCATCGGTCAGGCGCCCGGCACCCGGGTGCATGCCAGCGGTATCCCGTGGGATGACCCCTCCGGTGACAGGCTGCGCCAGTGGCTCAGTGTCGATAAGGCCACCTTTTACGACGAATCCCGCATCGCCATCATGCCGATGGGGCTCTGCTATCCCGGCAGGGGAAAATCCGGCGATCTGCCACCGCGCCCCGAATGTGCGCCCACCTGGCACGACAAGGTATTGATGCTGTTGCCCAATATCGAACTGACCCTGCTGATCGGCCAGTATGCACAAGCCTACTATCTGCGGGGGGCAGCCAAGGGATCGCTCACCGACACGGTGCGTAGCTGGGCCGACTATGGCCCCGGCTGGCTGCCGCTGCCGCATCCCTCCCCGCGCAATACCCTCTGGCTCAGGAAGAATCCCTGGTTCGAGCAGGAGATCGTCCCCCATCTGCAGCAAAGGGTCGCCCCTTTGCTGGCACGACCCTGAGTGCTTAAACCGCCGGCTCGGCCAGCGGTTTTGGCTTGCTGCGCGCCATGGCGATGAGCGGCAGGACGATGCAGATACAGCCCAGCAGCAGCGGCAGACCGGGCTGCTCGTCAAACAGCCACACCCCGATGGCCACCGCCATCAGCAGACCGGTGTACTCCGCCGAGGCGATCTTGCTCGCCTCCGCCTTGCGATAGGCCACCACGCACAATCCTGCATAGACCATGATCAGCGCCGAAGAACCGAAGGCGGGCCACCACATCTGCCACTGCCAGTCGCCCCCTTCCCACAATGCCAGCGCCAGAATAAAGGGCATGCTCAGCACGTTGGTGAAAAACAGGGTCTGGGCGATGGGCTGCTTGAGCGGGATCCGCTTGATCAGCAGGTTGTTGAGCGCCATCGATAGTGCCACCCCGAGCGCCGCCAGCGCGGCCCAGTTCACTTCGGTCGGGCGCAGCACGATCAGTACCCCGATAAACCCGATAACAGCGGTCAGCACCTTCTGGCGCGAGATCGCTTCCCCCGCCATCCACACTGCCAGCGGCACCATCATCAGGGGGGCGGCATAGAAGAGGGCATTGGCAGTGGCGAGCGGCAAGCGGGTGAGGGCCACCACCATCAGGCAGACGCCGACCGCCCAAATATGGGCCCGCAGCAGGTGCCACTTGATGGCCACCGGTGGGTTGCGGCGCCATGACCAGAGCAGCCAGGGCATCAGCAGAATGGCGGCCGAGAGCTGGCGGAAAAAGACAAACTGGAAGATGGGCTGATCCGGCTCCAGCACCTTGACCAGCGCATCGGAAAAAACCGCCACCATATTGCCCAGCACCAGATAAAGGATGCCGATCCCTACTGCATTCATACCACCTCCCACTTCAGATGAGCGGAGGGTAGCGTGCCGGTTGATATCCAGTAAAATGATAAAAAATGACCACTCATGAGATATTTAGATAATGAAGCTTCCTCCCCTGCGTGCGGTGCAATATTTCGAGGTGGTGGCCCGGCTGCTCAGCTTCTCTCGTGCCGCCCTTGAATTGAACGTCAGTCAGAGTGCGGTCAGCCACCAGATCCGCCTGCTGGAGGATTTTCTGGGTGAGCGCTTGCTGCTGCGTCAGGGGCGGCTGCTCTCGCTGACAACCCAGGGGGAGAGTTATTTCGAGGGAATTGCCGCCGGGCTCAGCCAGATTGCCCAGAGCAGCGAACAGTTGCGCGGGGGCGGCGAGATGCGAGTCCGGCTCGCGGTCTACAGCTCGTTTGCGGTGAAGTGGCTGATCCCGCGGTTGGCTGGATTGCGCCAGCTCTACCCCGAGCTGGATTTGAGTCTGGAGATGGTGGCGGAAGACCCCGAACTCTCCGATAGAGTGGCGGACTGCTTTATCACAGTCTCACCCCACGGGCGTGGCTATTGCCACGATCTTATCTATCAGGAGCGGCTCTTTCCGGTCTGTAGTCGCCGCCTGTTGCAGCAGATCAGCGGGGAGTGGCCTGAGGCCATTTGGCAGCTGCCGCTGCTTTCGGTGCAGTCCATCTACAAGGCGCGGGGGGAGGATTGGCAGCGCTGGGCCAAGGCGGGTGGGCTGGTGATTCCGGACGAGGCGCGGATGCACCACTTCAGCCATGTGCTGTTGGCGATGGAGGCGGCAGCCTGGGATCAGGGGGTGGCATTCGTGAATGACTACATGCTGCGGCCCGATGATCCCCAGCTGGTGGCCTTGCCGGTACACCAGCTGGAGACGGGGGATGCCTTCTACTTTACCTGCAAGCGCTCGCGGGCCCATGAGCCCGCCATCAGCCGGTTGCGCCAGTGGCTGATGATGGAGACACGCCAGAGCATGCCGTTGTAATTGCCCGGGTTATCAGGCTTTTTTGAACTGGCTCAGCACAAACAGGCTGGTGGCGCAGACGACGACAGAAGGCCCTGCCGGAGTATCTTGATACCAGGAGAGGGTCAATCCACCCAGCACGGCGAGACAGCCAATCAGCGCGGCAAAGCCGGCCATCTGCTCCGGCGTCTGGCTGAAGCGGCGGGCGGTGGCGGCGGGAATGATCAGCAGGGAGGTGATGATCAGCGCCCCGACAAACTTCATCGCCACGGCGATCACCAGCCCGATCAGCAGCATCAATACGCAGCGCAGCACATCGACCCGGATCCCCTCTACCCGTGCCAGCTCTTCCGAGATGGTCATGGAGAGCAGGGGATCCCACAGTCGCCACAGGGTGAGCAGCACCAGTGCGCCACCGCCATAGATCCAGAGCAGATCCATCGGTTGCACCGAGAGCAGGTCGCCGAACAGGTAGGCCATCAGATCCACCCGCACGTTATCCATAAAACTCAAGGTAACCAGACCGAGGGACAGGGCGCTGTGGGCGAGAATGCCGAGCAGCGTATCGGTCGCCACCTGCTGGTTGCGGCTCATGATCACCAGCAGCATTGCCATGGCGAGGCAGCAGACCACCACCGCCAGGGTGAGATCGACCTGCAGCAGGATGCCCAGCGCGATGCCGAACAGGCAGGCATGGGAGAGGGTGTCGCCAAAATAGGCCATCTTGCGCCATACCACGAAGCTGCCAAGGGGGCCAGCCAGCAGGGCGATGCCGAGACCGGCCGCGAGGGCGTATAACAGAAAGCTGTCCACTTGAATGTCCTGTTGCTTGCGCTATTTGCTGTGAGCGTTGTTGCGAGAGGGCAGGCGGATGACGGGAGCCTGCGGTTCATGATGATGGTGTTCGCCGTCGCAGTGGTGATGGTGGGTATAGACCGCCAGCACCTCCTGCTCCGGTCGCCCGAACAGGCGGGCAAATTCGGGGTGGCGTGCCACGCTTTCCGGCTCGCCATGACAGCAGACGTGGCGATTGAGGCAGATCACTTCGTGGGTGCTGGCCATCACCAGATGCAGGTCGTGGGAGACCATCAGCACGGCGCAGTTGAATTCGGCGGCGAGCTTGCCGATGAGGGCGTAGAGCTCGATCTGACCGTTGATATCCACACCCTGCACCGGTTCATCCAGCACCAGCAGCTCGGGCTTGACCAGCAGAGCGCGGGCCAGCAGTACCCGCTGCATCTCGCCGCCGGAGAGCTTCTGCATCCGGTTTTCCAGCAATCCCTCTGCGCCCACCCGAGTTAGCGCCTCCTCGATGGAGAGGCGGCTATTTTTGCCCAGTTGCAGGAAGCGACGCACTGTCAACGGCAGGGTGGGATCCAGATAGAGGCGCTGGGGCACATAGCCAACCCGCAGGTCGCGGCTGCGGGTGATCTTGCCCGAATCCGGCGTGAGCAGGCCCAGCACCAGCTTGCTCAGGGTGCTCTTGCCCGCCCCGTTGGGGCCGACGAGCGTGGTGATTTTGCCTTTATTGAGGGTAAAGGAGACCTTGTCGAGCACAGAGCGTCCATCAAACGAGAGAGAGACCTCTTTCAGCTCTACCAGTTGGCTCATGACAACTCCGGGGTTTACAGCCAGTGAGAGTTATAATATAACAAAAAGCGGCTGTTATATTATCACATACTCACCCCCTGACGAGATTCACCAATGAGAATTATTGCGCTTTTCACTGCCCTGCTGGCGGTGAGTTTGCCTGTTCGTGCCATTGAGGTACTGACCACCATCAAGCCCCTTGGCTTCATCGCAGCAGCGATCACTGACGGGGTGAGCGAGCCCAAGGTATTGCTACCGACCGGTGCCTCTCCCCACGATTTCTCCCTGCGTCCGTCCGATATTCGCAGCATCAACAGTGCCGATCTGGTGGTGTGGGTTGGCCCCGAGCTGGAAGGTTTTATGGCCAAGCCGCTGGCCAACCATCCCCATGCTCTGGCCCTGACTCAGGTTGAGGGGATGCCGCTGTTCAACTACGCGACTCAGGATAGTCACGATTCCCATAACCATGATGATCACGATCATGCCGCCCACGAGCACGGTGACCATGATGAAGGGCATGAGGGACATCATCACGAAGGGGTCGATCCCCATATCTGGCTTGGCCCAACGCAGGCCAAAGTGATTGCCAAGGCGATCGCAAGTGAATTGGGCAAGCTGGATCCGGCCAATCAGGCTCGCTATGACGCCAACCTCGCGGCATTTGATACCAAGGTGGATGCCAAAGACAAGGTGATTGCTGGCCAGATGAAGGCGGTGAATGAGAAGGGGTACTTTGTATTCCACGAGGCGTATGGCTACTGGGAGCGCCACTACGGCATGAGTTCAAAGGGTCACTTTACCGTAAGTCCTGAGCGTCGCCCGGGCGCCAAGACGCTAGTGGATATCCGCAAGGCACTGGAAGAGAAGCAGGCGAGCTGCATTTATGCCGAGCCGCAATTCTCACCGGCTGTGATCGAATCGGTGGCACGCAATACCGGCGCCAAGGTACTGTTGCTTGATGAGGTGGGTGAACAGGTACCGCTCGGCCCGGAGGGTTATCCCCAATTCATGCAGCAACTGGCAGACGCATTTGCCCAATGTCGCTGATCAGCGGCTGAGCCTCTCATCCGGAGGGGCTATACTGACCTCCAGCATCTGACATGGAGTGTCCGGTATGAAATGGTTGTTGATCCCGGCTTGCACGTTGGCGCTATGTTGCGCCAACGTGCAGGCTTCGCGTCTTTCTGAATATATTGCCAGTCCGGACCTGCGGGCCAAGCTGCAGGAAGTGTATGGTGGCCGGGCCATCCAGCGGGCCGAGGCATTTTCTCGCTTGCTCACCCCCAGAGCGGGTACAACCGACCAGCAGAAGATCGAGCTGGTGAACAACTACTTCAACAATCTCACCTACAGTGAAGACCCCAAGCTGTGGGGAGATGAGGATTACTGGGCTAATCCGCTGGAGTTCATCGGTGCCCGAGGTGGGGATTGCGAGGATTACAGCATCTCCAAGTACTACACCCTGATGGAGCTGGGGGTGGATGAGAAGAAGCTGCGGCTGGCCTACGTCAAGGCGGTGCGTTACAACCAGTTCCACATGGTGACGCTCTACTTCCCTACGCCCAAGGCTGACCCACTGGTGCTCGACAACATCAACAGCCGGATCCTGCCGGGTAGCAAGCGAACCGATCTCATTCCCGTTTACAGTTTCGATGCCAAAAGCATCTGGATCATGAAGTCACGGCGGGAAGGGACGCTGGCGGGGAGTGCCGATCGGTTGGCGCAGTGGACATCGATGAAGACCCGTTTCTCCAGCGAGCAACTGCGCTCTCCCCGTCGTCAGTTATAGCTTGCCCGCCGCTTTCAACTCATCGAAATATTTCGCCGCGCCCGGATGCTGTTCAATACTCAGCACCGGGCCGGTTTTATTGCGTGCCCGGTGAAACATATTGGCGTAGCCATAAGTCTGCTCATTGAACTTGGTCTGCTGGGTCAGCATGGCCTTGGTCAGACGATAGACAGACTCTTCCGGCATGGTGGCATTGGTAACCAGGGTGGCGGCAATGGCAAAGGTGGGAGTTGCCTTCAGATTGCCGGGGTAGATGCGGGCGGGCACCTGACTGCGTTGGTAATATTTGACCCCCTTGAGTAGCTGATCACGGGTAGCCCCATCGATGGGGAGGAAACTGACCGCGCAACGTTTGGCGGTGTCGAGCACAATCCGGTTAGGGTGTCCCATCACCAATGCAAATGCGTCGATCTGCTTGCTGCAGAGCGCATCCGGCAGGTTGGCCATGCTTTTCAGATCGAGATCCTGCTCTTTCGCTCCCAAGATGTTGAACAGGGTCAGCGCCGTCTGGCGGGTTCCCGAGTTCTTCAACCCCATGTCGATGGGGGCGAGCTTGAGCTGTTCCAGTGACGTGATATCGCCATCGGCACGGATCACTATGGTGAAGGGCTCGGCATGGGTGGCAAACAGGGTGCGCAGCTCAGGTTGCGGCTGTGTGGCAAAAGGGCCCAAGCCCTGGCTTGCCTGATATAGCCAGTCTGACTGCACCATGGCGTAGGAGGTCTCGCCACTCTTCAGCCGCGTCAGGTTTTCTATTGAACCCGATGAGCTCTGCAATGTGCACGTAAGTTGCTCATCGACCTCATGGGCCAGACGGCAAAACTCTTTGGTTATCTGGTGATAAATCCCCTGCTCACCCCCGGTGGCGATAGTGACGGTTTCAGCCATCAGGCCGGGTTGCCACAGCAGGAGCAACAGCATGGCGATCTTCTTCATGATTGCGCCTCCTTGGCATAACCATCGATACCCCAGGTCCGCAGTTTGTCGATGTCGCGACACTCTCCCGATTCTGCCAGCAGGGTATAACTGGCGGCATGCATGGTTTGGGAGAGCAGATTCCAGTAAAGCGGCGCATCGGTCAGCTGACAGCTGATAAAGATGGGATTGAGCGGGTCAAGTTGATTGAAGGTATCCGCATTGAGGGGAATGGCGCTGAAGGCGAGCTCACACCCCTGTTCCTGCAACGCAGCCAATGTGGCTTGGCCGTGGGCGGGAAAGGTGACCACATCCCAGCGCCAATCCAGTGTTTTGCCGCGGCCCTGGCTTAGCAGAGGGGCGATCTCGGACCATTGCGGGTGATTGAGCAGGGAGAGGGGCAGCAAGATCCCCTCTATATGAGAGTGCTGCCACTGTTGCAGGGCGCTCTGGATGGTTGCGAGATCGCTGTCGGCACCGAGGGGCTGACTGGGCAAGAAACGCTGATAGAGCGCGATCTCCCCTTGTGTGGAGACAAATTTTTGCAGTTGCCCGCCTTCCGGCAGCGGGCTCACTCCTTGCAGCGGCTGTGGGGGCGTCAGTGGCAGTTGTTTTCCCAGCTGGGTGATTTTGAGTCGTTGTTGCAGCAGATCCCGTTTGCGTTCGGAAACCAGTTGGTTGATGGAAAGAGCCACTTCTTTGAGGTCTTGCAACCAGGGAGTGGGCAGGGGGTTGTTGAACTGGTGTTTGCGGATACGGATCAGCTGCAGGTTGATCTGCTCCAGGGGCTGCAGCAGGCGTTTGCACACCAGGGAGATGATCAGGGTAAATACGACGAGGCCCGCCAGCAGCGCCAGACCGGTGCGACTGATGGCATTCCACAGATGCTGATAGGCGTAGCCGCTATGTCCCTCAAGGGTCAGAGTGCCCAGCATGCGCCAGCCATCGGTCAACTCTTGCTCAATTTTGACAGGGGGCATGCCGATAACCGAGGGAAGCCAGCCGGGGACATTTTGCTGGGTAGAGTGGAATACCTTCTGAAACAGCACCTGACCATCCGGATCCACCAGAATGACCGAGCTGACGAAACCGCCATCAAACATGGCATTGACTATGGTCTCGGCCAGTACATTGTCGTCATTAAGCAGGGTTCCTTGCAGCACCAGCCCGAGAGCGGTGATGGCGGTTTCCAGGTTGGCTGACATCTGGTCGAGGATGGATTGGCGGACCGTCGTGACTTCCAGTGCAAACAGCAGCGCTGCACCGATCAGGAACAGGACGACAATTATTCTGATTAACAGTTTTGCTAACGACATATCCACTCCATGGAAAAGTTATCGCAACATTTCAGATTTCTATTCAGTATCGAATCCGACCCGGTTCTTAAAAATAGGAAAAAATGGTTAAAAAAGACGATCATTTCTGCCCATCCGGGCGGGTTATGCATAAAATGTGAGGTTCATGCAGATTGTGATGAACTATTTGTAACTATTTGTGTCCAACAAACAGTTTTATACGGTTTTGTCACAACTGACATCGCAACTCACACCCTTTAGATCTAAATACAGGATAGCGGATGAAACGTCTCCGTCCCTTGGTAGTACAGGCTGCCAATTGGGAACCACCGGTTCCCCGCAAACACTTTTACGCCATGCTGATGCTGACGGCCATGACCCTGTCAGCAGTGGCATTATTGCCAGCTCCGGGTGACATCCTTGAGCGGCCGCTGCGTCTTGAGTTGCCCATTGATACCGCAGGTACGGCAACCAACGAAAACAACACCGACTTTAACGAAATCCCCGATCACGAACTGGTTGATCAGAGTGCGCCGGATGACGACATCCCGGTCGACACCACCCCCCAGTGGCAGGATTACCGGGTCCGCAACGGCGAAAACCTGACCGCTATTTTTAACAATCTCGGTCTCTCCACCACCACCCTCTACAAGGTGCTGGACGCGGACAACAAGAACTATCTGGCGCGCCTCAAGCCGGGCCAGAATATCGAGCTGCTGATCGATCAGGACAACATCCTGCAGCAACTCAAAATCCGCCTGAACATCAAGCAGACGCTGGTGATGGCGCGCAGCGACGATGCCTATACCGCCTCCATGATCAATGAGAAGGTTGAGTGGCAACCGCAGCGTTACAACGGCGTGATCAACGGCAGCTTCTATGTCAGTGCCCGCAATGCGGGGATTCCGGCCAACCATATCCAGAAAATTGCCAACCTGTTCCAGTGGCGGATGAATTTCGCCAAGGATCTGCAGAAGGGCGACAAGTTCAAAGTGCTGGTACGCCAGGAGACGGTGGAAGGCAAGAGCACTGGCAACAGCCAGCTGCTAGGTGTGGAAGTGACCAGCCAGGGCAAGACGGTGTCGGCCTGGCTCTCCGATGACGGCAACTATTACGACGGTCAGGGCAACAGTCTGGAGCGCGGATTCCGCCGCTACCCGACCCACAGCCGCTATCGGATCAGCTCCAATTTCAACCCGGCGCGCAAACATCCGGTAACCGGTATGGTGCGTCCTCACGAGGGCACCGACTTTGCGGTGCCGGTGGGCACGCCAGTGCTGGCGACTGGCGATGGTATCGTCCAGAAGGCAACCAGCCACCCGCTAGCGGGCACTTATATCGTCATCAAGCATGGCCGTACTCTCTCTACCCGTTATCTGCACCTGAGCAAGCTGCTGGTCAAAACCGGTCAGCGAGTGAAGATGGGCGACAAGATCGGCCTCTCCGGCAACACTGGTCGTTCTACCGGTGCTCACCTGCACTACGAGCTGCGGATCAACAACCGCCCGGTCAATGCCATGACAGCCAAGCTGCCGATGGCTGAACCGCTCAGCGGCAAGGAGCGTCGTCAGTTCCTTGCCAAGGTGAAGAGCTACCGCAAGGAGCTGGCCGCGGGTTGATACCTGTCGTCACAGCCTGAAATGAAAGGCCCCGCCAGATTGGCGGGGCCTTTTTACATGCGCTGTGAGGGTTAGTAACCCTTGTCGAAGTCGATTTTGCCATCCAGTGGCTGGCCATCGATAAAGCGGATGTAGTTGCGCACAAAGATCTGGGCCACATCATCCGGGAAGCTGTAGGCGCTGTTGTGGGGGGTGACGATGAGGTTGGGTTGGCCCCACAGCGGACTGTCGGCGGGCAGTGGCTCCTGCTCGAACACATCCAGCACCGCCATCGCCAGCTTGCCGGTACGCAGTGCGGTGAGCAAATCGCCCGAGTGCACGGCGCTGCCGCGACCGACGTTGAACAGGATGGTGCCCGGTTTGCAGTGTTCGAAGCGGGCGGCATTGAACAGATGACGGGTATCGCGGGTGGCTGGCAGCACGCTGACGATGACATCGGCCTGCGCCAGCATCTTGTTGAGCGCGGGTAGTTGATAAACCTGATCAAACCCAGCCCGCTCCCGACCGCTGCGGCTGATGCCCAGCACCTTCATGCCAAAATGTTTGCCGGTATGGGCGATATGCTGGCCAATGCTGCCGGTCCCCAGGATCAGCATGGTGCGCCCCTTGAGGCCCTGATAGGGGTGGCTTTGCCACAGTCGCTGTTTCTGCTGTTCCCGATAAAGGGGAATTTGGCGCATCAGGCTGAGCAGATGACCAAAGACATACTCGCTCATCAGCGGGCCGAAGATGCCGCGTACATTGGTGAGCTGATAATCACGGCGACTGTCAGGGTCGAGCAGCACATCGACTCCCGCATAGGTGGACTGGAACCAGCTCAGCTTGTTGGCTTTGGGCAGCAGCGGTTTGGCACGGGCCGGTTCGGCCATAAGAATATGAGCCTCGCCGATCAGCTTCTCGGCATCGCCCGGATTATCGGCTCGCAGAATGCGCAGATGGGGGAGGTTGGCGGCCTTGAGCAGCCGTTCGTAGTGAGCATTATCCTGGCTGAGCAAAAGAAGGGTACGTTGGCTCATACTCTTGTTCCTTATCAGAATTTGCGGCGCAACAAGATGCCGCTCTCGACTCATCTTACCTGACTTCATATCGCAACATAGCCGACCAGGGCGCTTTTTCGTTTTCGCCGCGCGCCTCGTGGGCTACAATCTGCCCCACATTTTGCAAAGGATCCGACTCCAGTGTTTGGTGACAAGTTTTATAAGCGACTGGCCGAGCTACAGCCTTGGCAACAGACCGTCTACACCCTGGCGCTGGCAGAGCGCATGTACCCCAACTATGCCCTATTCTGCCAGGCCTCCGGCTTTGGCAATGCTGGCGCTTTCCGGCATGCGCTGGATCAGATGTGGGTCTACCTCACCGTCAAGGGATCCCGGGTCAATCTGGGTGCCATTCTCGAAGAGTTCGAGTCTCACATTCCGGATCCCCGCAAGTTTGAATCCTACGGTGCCTATCCGGCGCTGGATGCCTGTGTTGCGCTGGGCTGCGCCTATAACTCGGTGATCTGCCGGGTCGGCGAAGAGGCCAACGATGCCAGCCATGCGTCAGTGGGTACCGTGGCCGGGTTTATCGAGCTGCTGGAAGAGCGGGATCTGACCGAAGAGGAGCTCTACGAGCACGAGTACATGGAAGCTGAGCTGGAGTTCCAGGTTGAACTGCTCAAGCGGGTTGCCCATGAACGCGACAGCGATCGTATTCTGGCCATCAGAGTATTCGCCTCTCAGGATGGCGTCTCCAATATCGGGATCAGCCTGGAAGAGTAATCCTCTGCGGCTCCTGATCGAAAAAAGCTCCCGTTCGGGAGCTTTTTTTATGCCTGAAATTGTTCAGTAGTTTATGCCTGCTCTTCGGTCAGGGGTCTGACGCTCAGCACCGGGGCCGCGTCGATTTCGTCTGCATTCATCATGGAGGAGATGCGTTGCAGGGATGAGAGCAGCAGGGTCTGCTCCCACGCTTCCAGCGCCTGAAAACGCTGGATGAAGCGCTCTTGCAGCGGGGTCGGGGCCTGAGCCAGCAGGGCGCGGCCTGCGTCAGTCAGTGTCGCGTGAACCTTGCGCTTGTCGGTATTGCTGCGAACGCGCTGCACCAGTTGGCGGCTCTCCAATCGGTCCATGATGGTGGTGGCGGTGGCCTGGCTCATGTTGGTGTGATCGGCCAGCTGGCGCATGGAGATCTGTCCCAACTCGTCGATCCCTTTGAGCAGCAAGAGTTGCGGGGAGGTTAGCCCGGCTTCTTTGATTAAGCGCCTGGAGTGCATGTCGATGGCACGAATAATCTGGCGCAGGGCGACCAGCACTTCATCATGTTTTTCCATGGGGTGTGCGTCATTGGAGGGCTATGGAGAGGGGCAAAATTTTCCGCCTAATTCGTCACAAGGTCAATATGGTTTTTGCTGTAATAATTTCTGCTCTAACTAATTTTGTGTTAGGTTGACGGGCATTTCACGGAATTCACCCTGACATTTGAGGAGCGAAATGATGAATGACGAGCTGGATATCAAGTCTCTGGTGGCCGAGTTACGTGTGGTCAGAGTGCGCTATGAACTGCCGGATACCTCGGCTTTTGTGCGCTATCAGCCTGCCTATGATGAAGACCCGAACAACCTCAAGGTACACCACTATGATGGTGAGTTACCCCTCTCTTGCAGTGAGACAGGTACTTTCAACCTAAAGGAGTTGGTGAACGAATTGCGCTACGCCTATGTGCTGGTGCACCTCTTTCCTGACGAAAGTGCCATGAACTTCTATCTGACCGGCCTCGATACCGGCCTGGCCCAGCTGGAGTTCATCGGCGGCTCTTACGACTTCAACCGCCTCTGGATCACCAGCGGTGTCTCCAATCTGGGTGTCCCCATGGCCATCTTCCTTGGCAAGCGTCACGCCGTGAATGGCCAGCCCTCGGTTTCGCTGGTGGATCACCGCGAACAGGCTGCTGGCAAACTGGTCTATCGCGCCATCGGCGGGGCCGGTGATCATGTGGGCGAAGACTTTTTCAACAACGACTAAGGAGGCTGGATGCGAGCAAGCAAAGGGCTATTGAAAGGCCTCAACCCCACCATGGCCATGACGGCCCTCACCGTGATCACCCTGTTTTTGCTGTTTGGCGTATTTGTTCCCGATACCGCGGCCGCCTGGTTTGTCGGTGCCAAGGATCAAATTATTGCCGGGTTCAAGTGGTACTACATTCTGGTGGTCGCCCTGTTCCTGTTCTTCGCTGTCTACTTGATGTTCAGCCGTTTTGGCAGCATCCGGCTGGGTGACGACGACCAGGTACCGGAGTTCGGCTACTTCGCCTGGTTCTCCATGCTCTTTAGCGCTGGCATGGGGATCGGTCTGGTGTTCTGGAGCATCGCCGAGCCGATGAACCATCTGCAGGGCAATCCGTTCATTACCGAAGGGATGACCCCGGAAGCGGCCCAGATCGCCATGCGCCTCACCTTTTTCCATTGGGGCCTGCACCCCTGGGCCATCTATGTGATCGTTGGCTTGTCGCTGGCTTTTTTCAGTTATCGCCGCAAGTTGCCGCTGGCTATTCGCTCCGTGCTTTACCCCATCCTCGGTGAGCGGATTTACGGTTTCTGGGGCCATGCGGCCGATGTGCTGGCCGTGTTCGGCACCGTGTTCGGGGTAGCGACCTCCCTTGGTCTGGGGGTCTCCCAGATGAATACCGGCCTCAACCAGATGTTTGGCATGGCGGTGTCGCAGTCCAACCAGCTCTGGCTGATTGGCGGTATCAGTCTGATCGCGACCCTCTCGGCGGTCTCCGGGGTCGGGCGCGGAGTGAAAATTCTCTCCGAGCTCAATATCTGGCTGAGCGTCTTCGTACTCGCACTCTTTCTGGTGCTGGGGCCGACCACCTATATCCTCAACGCCTATGTGCAGAACATCGGTGATTACCTGCAGAACATCGTCAAACTGAGCTTCTGGACCAACACCGAGGCCAACGGCACTTCGGCCTGGCAGTCGAGCTGGACGGCGTTTTACTGGGGCTGGTGGATTGCCTGGGCGCCGTTTGTCGGCATGTTTATCGCCCGCATCTCCAAGGGGCGCACCATTCGCGAGTTTGTGCTCGGCGTGCTGCTGGTACCCTCGCTGCTCGGTATGTTCTGGCTCACCGTGTTTGGCGGCACGGCGATGAATCTGGAGCTGTTTGGTGGCGGCGGCGTGGTCGCTGCGGTCAATCAGGATGTGACGCTGGCGCTCTACAAGACGGTCGAGCTGCTGCACTGGGATACCTTCGGCTGGATTGCCAAAGCTGTGCTGACCCTGCTCATCTGCACCTACTTCATCACCTCCAGTGACTCGGGCACGCTGGTCATCACCACCCTGCTCTCCATCGGTGATCAGGAGCCGCCGGTACTGCACCGCGCAGTATGGGGTCTGGGGCAGGGGCTGGTTGCGGCCATCCTGCTGGTCTCCGGCGGTCTGGCAGCCTTGCAGGCGGCCAGCATCATAGCGGCGCTACCCTTCTCGGTGATCATGCTGGCGATGTGCTATTCGCTGATGCTGGGGCTCAAGCAGGAGAGCCAGCGCCAGTTCGAATATCGCCAGAATCTCAAGCGTCACGATGGCTCATCCCATATGAGCCTGATGGAGCGAATTGGTCCGGCATAACGGCACCAGCAGGGGTTAGCGCCCCTTTACATATAAACTTGGATGCAAAACGGCCGCCCTGGCGATGCTCTCCTTGCGGAGCTCATCATCAGGGCGGCCGTCTGTTATGGGGCCGAGGTTACTCCTCGATAAAGGTCCACTCATCCTTGATGCGGCTGATGGCATCGGTCCGCTTTTTGGCGAGCTGCTCCTTGATCTCTTCTCCCTTGTAACCGGCCGCCACTATCTCTTTCACCGGCACCGCCTGGGCGGCAGCCAGTGCTTCGGCCACATAGTCCGGCTCGGCGTAGACCCGCTCCTCGAAACCGGTGCGGCCATGGAAGTCGGCGCGGCAGGCATCCAGCAGCTGGGCAAAGCGCTCGGGGCGACGCCAGGCATCGGCCTTGTCGAACACCTTGAGCAGGGTGGCTGGCTTGAGCTCAAAGGCGATGTGGATGTGGGTATGCAGATCGCTCACCAGCAGCGCCAGATCCCGGCACTCGTTGGGAACCCGGAACCGCTCGCACAGGGCGCGAATAAGCGGCAGCCCCTTCTGGCCATGACCGTGATGGCTTGGCCAGAACTCCTTGGGGGTGACTCCCTTGCCAAGGTCGTGGCAGAGGGCAGCAAAGCGTACCGTCAGCTCGGGGGAGATCCGGCACGCCTGCTCCAGCACCATCAGGGTGTGGATGCCGGTGTCGATCTCCGGGTGCCATTTGGCCGGGGCGGGGACGCCGAACAGAGCGTCGATTTCGGGGAAGAGCGCCTTGAGGGCGCCGCACTGGCGCAGCACCTCGATAAAGATCTGCGGGGTCGGCCCCAGCAGCACCTTCTCCAGCTCCTTCCAGACTCGCTCCGGCGTGAGGTGGGCCAGCTCGCCAGCGGCCGTCATCTCGCTCATCAGGGCGAGGGTCTCCGGCGCTATGGTAAAGCCCTGAGCGTGGAAGCGGGCGGCGAAGCGGGCGACCCGCAGGATGCGCAGCGGATCTTCGGCAAAGGCAGGGGAAACGTGGCGCAGCAGCCGTTTTTCCAAATCCTCGATGCCACCGTAGGGATCGTGGAGTTGGCCCTGATCATCCTCGGCGATGGCGTTGATGGTGAGATCCCGGCGCAGCAGATCCTGTTCCAGTGTCACATCGGGGGTGGCGTGGCAGACAAAACCGGTGTAGCCCTGACCCTGTTTGCGTTCGGTACGGGCGAGGGCATACTCCTGCTGGGTTTTGGGGTGAAGAAATACCGGAAAGTCGCGACCGACCTGGGTAAAACCCAACGCCAGCATCTGCTCCACGGTGGCGCCGACCACCAGATGATCCCTGTCGCCCTGCGGCAATCCCAGCAGGCGATCCCGCACTGCGCCCCCAACCAGATAAGTCTGCAAACCGTCTCTCCCGTCATCAATCGTGGGGCCGAGTATATCGTCTTTGTTACCGCTTTGCTGCCTGAGCACCACCTGCCCGCAGCGCCAGTCAGCGCGGCTTTGACTTGGGCGTGACGAGGCCTTACGCTGCCGCACCAGACAGCTGGCGCTGTGCTGCGGGATGACTTTATGCCCGCGCAGGCCAGATGAGCCGAAGGAACCGCAGAGTTCCCCTTATATCAACGACATGAGAACAACGTGAATCAATCAACCTTCGCAAGCCGGGTTCTGGAGTGGTACGAGCTTCATGGCCGCAAAACCCTGCCCTGGCAGCAGGAGAAGACCCCTTACCGGGTCTGGGTCTCGGAGATCATGCTGCAGCAGACCCAAGTCGCTACCGTGATTCCCTATTACCAGCGTTTTATGGCGCGCTTCCCCGATGTGGTGGCGCTGGCCGATGCCCCTGTCGACGAGGTGCTGCACCACTGGACCGGGCTTGGCTACTACGCCCGGGCCCGCAACCTGCACAAGGCGGCCCAGCAGATCCGCGATCATCACTATGGTCTCTTTCCCGAGCGTTTTGACGAGGTGATGGCGCTGCCGGGTATTGGTCGTTCTACCGCCGGGGCCGTGCTGTCGCTCTCTCTTGGTCAGCCTCATGCCATCCTTGATGGCAACGTGAAGCGGGTACTCACCCGTTGGCTGGCGCTGCCGGGCTGGCCCGGCCAGAAACAGGTGGAGAACGAACTGTGGGAGATCGCCATCCGGCTGACTCCCAAACTGGGCGTGGCGCAATACAATCAGGCAATGATGGATATCGGGGCCACTATCTGCACCCGCAGCAAGCCTGCCTGTGATCGCTGTCCGGTGCGGGCCGATTGCCAGGGGCTGTCGCAAGGCAACCCCACTGCCTACCCCAACAGCAAGCCGAAGAAGAGCATTCCGGCCCGCGATGGCGTCATGTTGTTGATCCGCCATGGTGACGAGTTATTGCTGGAGAAGCGGCCGCCGCAGGGGATCTGGGGCGGGCTCTACTGCTTCCCGCAGGTGGCCTCGCTGGCGGAGGTGGATGGTCTGCTGGCGTCCCTTGGCCTGAGCCATCACGGTTATCGTGAACTGGCCGGTTTTCGCCATACCTTCAGCCACTTCCATCTCGATATTCAGCCGCTGCTGATTGACATTGATGAGGCGCAGCCGCTGCGGCTCATGGAAGCAGATAACCGACTCTGGTATAACTTACGCCATCCTGCCGAGGTGGGGCTGGCGGCCGCCACGGCCCGTCTGCTCGCCTATCCAGAGTTACAACCATAGAGGTCAACATGAGCCGTACTGTATTTTGCCAACGCCTGAAAAAAGAGGGCCCGGGTCTGGATTTCCAACTCTATCCCGGTGAGCTCGGCAAGCGGATTTTTGACAACATCAGCAAGGAAGCCTGGGCCGAGTGGCAGAAGAAGCAGGTGATGCTGATCAACGAGAAAAAGCTCAACATGATGAATCTTGAGCATCGCCAACTGCTGGAAAAAGAGATGGTCAGCTACCTGTTTGATGCAGGTGAAGTGCAGATCGAAGGTTACACCCCGCCTGCCCAGTAAGCTCTCCGGCTGTTGTACGTGTGAACAGGTGCGGGAATGGCGCCACACTGGCGTTACCGCTCCTGAAGTCGCAGCAAATGAATGATGGGCAGCTCTGCTGCCCGGTTTGAGGATCCTATGGGCCGAATTTTTTGGCTGCTGTGCACCCTGCTGTTTCTCTCTGCCTGCTCATCTTCCCCCAAGCCCAGCGGGAGTGAGGATGACGATCTGGTCAACGGCAAGGACATCCGCGGTTTTGAACACATGATCAGCGCGCTCTCCCATAACGTGAACGAGATATGGGGGCGGGAGGCGCTGTTTGCGGGCAAGTTTGACTACGTAAAATACACGGATCAGTACAAGAGCCGGGCCCACATCGACTTCTCCAGCGGCCACATCATGGTGGAGACGGTCTCGGGCATCGATCCCCGCGCTCACCTGCGTCGCGCCATCATCGAGACCCTGCTGACCCCGGACGATCCGGCGGAAGTGGATCTTTACTCCGATCGGGAAATTCTGACCGGCGGCGAGCCTTTCCTCTACGGTCAGGTGCTGGACAATCAGCGCCAGCCAATCCGCGCCTCCTGGCGCGCCGAGCGTTATGCCGATTACCTGCTCAACACTGCGATGAAGAAGCGCACTTTGGGGATTCGCACCATCTTCTTCGTCGATATTCCCATGGTGGCCAACCATGAAGACCGACGGGGCTACAAGTATGCGGGGATCATCCGGGAAGCGTCGCGCAAATACGGCGTGCCGGAGAGCCTGATCTATGCGGTGATCAAGACCGAGAGCAGCTTCAACCCCTATGCGGTGAGCCATGCCAACGCTTATGGCCTGATGCAGGTGATCCCGGCTACCGCCGGTCGTGACGTCTATGTGCGGGTCAAGGGCAAGAACGGCCAGCCAACCCGGGAGGAGCTGTTCAACCCGGCCTACAACATCGATGTCGGTACCGCCTACCTGCACCTGTTGCAGACCGTCTATCTGGCGGATATTCAGGATCCGCGCTCCCGTCGCTATGCGGTGATCTCCGCCTATAACGGTGGTGCGGGCGGGGTACTCAATACCTTCTCCAGCGATCGCAAGGCGGCGCCGGGCCGGATCAACCGGCTCTCCCCCGAGGCGGTCTATCAGGTGTTGACCGAGCAGCATCCCAAAGAGGAGGCGCGCCGTTACCTCTACAAGGTCAATCAGGCCGAGAAGGGGTTCAAGAGAGCCTTTGCAAGTCGGGCCGGTTAAGCGGTGACGCTGGGTTAACCATGCAAAAGGGCGCTTGATATCAAGCGCCCTTTTAACGTCTGGCCAGTTCGTCGTTGAAGTGGCCTTATTTGGCAATAAAGCCGCCCTTGGTCTGCGGGGCCGCGCCCACTTTCTCCAGGGTTTTCACTTCCACTTCGGTCTTGTTCCAGCTGTGGTCCACTTCACCACGGATGCGGATCTGATCATCCGGGCCCACTTCGGTGCCACGCCACACATCCTGATCCACTTCGACCTCCACTTCACCGCTGGCATCACGGAACAGATAGTTCTCGCCGCCCAGGTGCTTGACCAGTTTCCCTTCCAGGGTGGCCCAGCTGTCATCGGCCAGATCTTTCAGTTGAGCAACGGAAACCTTGTTCTGCTCCTGCGGGCCGGTATAGGCCGCCATGGCAAAAGAGGAGACAGACATCAGGGTCAACAGTCCGATTACGCTTGCGCTTGCCTTGTTCATTTCATACTCCTGTCGTTGGTATGAGTGCATTGTGCCGGGGGGGGCGTGAAACAAGCGTGAAAGAAATAGGCTGGTGTGATTGTCTGTTTTGTGAGCGCAAGCGATTTCATCGGTGTCGGAACATGTGTGATTTCATCTGGAACTGTAATCTGTCGCCTTCACCAGAAGTCAGTGGCAGCAGACTCTTCCCATGCCTGTCGCCACTCGAGGAGAAGTCCGCAGGTCTCACCTGCTTAATCGAAGAGCATAATAATATGAAAAAATGGCTTGTTTGTTTATTGGGGTTAATGGCATTGACCGCGCAAGCGGCAGAGGGACGCCAACCTTTTTCCCGGGTTGTGATGTTTGGTGACAGCCTCTCCGACACCGGCAAGATGTACAAAAAGATGCGAGGGTATCTCCCCTCCAGCCCACCCTACTTCAACGGGCGCTTCAGCAACGGCCCAGTGTGGCTGGAGCAGTTGGGTGACGAGCGTTTCCCCGGTCTGGTCGTGGCCAACGAGGCGGAAGGCGGTGCAACCGCGGTGGCCTATAACCATCTGGGGGCTCTGAATGGCTGGCTCGGTTTCTGGTCCTGGGATCCCAAATATCAGGTGATCAACAATCTCGATTACGAGATCGATCAGTTCCTGAAAAAGGACAAGTTCCGTCCCGATGATCTGGTGGTGATCTGGGTCGGTGCCAACGACTATCTGGCCTATGGCTGGAACACCGAGCGGGATGCGGATCGGGTGATCGATACCATCCGGCTGGCATCCAACCGGTTGGTGCTCAACGGCGCGCAGCAGATCCTGCTGTTCAACATTCCTGATCTGGGGCAGACCCCGTCAGCCCGCAGCATGAAGGTGGTGGAGAAGGTGCGCCATGTGGCCAGTTACCACAACCAGAAGTTGCAGAACCTCACTCGCGAGCTGGCTCCCCTTGGCATCGTGAAGCTGTTCGAAGTGGACAAGCAGTTTGACGAGATGATGCGCGATCCTCAGCAGTTCGGGCTGAGTGACACAGAACACGCTTGCTACGGTGGCGGCTATACGTGGAAGCCGTTCTCCGGCAGCGCCGCCGAGGTGGCTGCGACCCCGGCTTTGAGCGTCTCCGAAAGAGTGGCTATTGCCGGTAACCCGATCCTGGCGCAGGCGGTGGTGAGCGGGCAGGCAAAAGGGCGAGCAGCGACTTTCAACTGCGATGAGCATATGTTCTGGGATCAGGTGCATCCGACCAGGACGGTGCACAAGGTACTGAGCCAGCGTGTTGCCGACTTTATCGATCAGCACTACGAGTTTGTTCGTCACTGATATCGCTTCGGGCCAGCATGTTGCTGGCCTTTTTCTCCTATCTGCCCTCATTTGTGCGTCTTTTTGCGTCACATTCAGTTCAAATAACAAACGTTTGTTGCTGTTTTTGTAACGTGGTTGCGTTAGAGTGTTTTTTGTTAATTGATATCAGTGACTTGAAAATAGGCTAACGTTGATATGCTGCGATCGCTTTTGGGTGGTTGCACCTATAAGACGAGGTGATATCAATCAACCTCCTCCTACATAAAGTTGCAGAGGCTCAAACATGAAAAAATCATTGATTACCTTGCTGGTTACCGGCTTGCTGGCGGCCAATGCCCAGGCTGCCGGTCAAGACAACACCTGGTATGGCGGTGCCAAACTGGGTTGGTCCAACTTCTACGGCATTGATGAAAGCAACAGCTTTACCCTCGGCAATGAGACCAATGATGCTCTTGGGGCTGGTGTATTTGCCGGCTATCAACTTAACAAGAACCTGGGCATCGAATATGGCTACGATTATCTGGGTAAGTACAAATATGATGCCCGCTCAGCCACGGGCGCAGCGTTTCAAGATGAAGTTCAGGCCCAACTTATTCATTTATCATTGAAGCTGGGCTTCCCTGTAACTGATAGCCTCGACCTGTACGGACGTATCGGCGGTGGTTATGCGGCCGCTAACAGTGACCTGAAAGGGGGTGATGGCCGGTTCAACTTTGTCAGCGCGCTGGGTGCCGAGTATGCATTCAACCTCGACTGGGCAGCTCGCCTGGAGTATCAGTACACCACCCCGTATGGCAGTCGTGATGATACCGGTTTGAGAATGGATAACGGCCTGCTCTCGCTGGCAGCGGTTTATCGCTTTGGTCAGGTTGCCCCTGTGGCGCCCGCCCCGGCTCCGGAACCTGCTCCTGCACCTGTGATGGTTGAGAAGCAGTTCACCCTGAGCTCCGATGTGCTGTTTGACTTCAACAAGGCGACTCTCAAGCCAGAGGCCAGTCAGGCACTGGATAGCCTCTATAGCCAGATTGAAGAAGCACGACCCAAAGATGGCGTGGCAACCGTAATTGGGCACACCGACCGTATCGGTTCCGATGCCTACAACCAGAAGCTCTCCGAGCAGCGTGCCCAGACCGTTGCCAACTATCTGGTTGGTAAAGGGATCCCGGCCGCCAAGATCAATGTGGAAGGGCGTGGTAAATCCTCACCGGTTACCGGCGACAGCTGCGTCAGCAAGTCCAAGCGTGAGCTGATCGTCTGCCTGGCTCCGGATCGCCGTGTTGATGTGAAAGTCGAAGGTGTTAGCGAGGTGCAGGAGTAATCCTTCACACTGAGCAGCGTTCCACTGGGACTGGAATGAACAGCCCCTGTCGGAGCAAGAGAGACCAAAAAGCCAGTCAGTTGATCTGACTGGCTTTTTACATTGGCATTGCGGTCGGGCAGGGGACTAAATCAGGAAGGGAGCGGCATCACCCGGTTGCGCCCCAGCTCCTTGGCCTTGTAGAGCAGCTTGTCGGTACGTTCGACCAGACAGTCTGCGCTCTCCTGACCGTTGAACTCACCCACGCCAAACGAGGCTGTGATGTGGTCGATGCGGCGGCCCGATTTGCGATCCAGAATCGACATCCGCTCGATAGCGCGGCGCATGCTTTCCGCCATCTGTCTGGCCAGCGCCAGCGAGCGATGGGGGACCAGCATGGCGAACTCCTCCCCACCCAGCCGATAGGCGGTGACTCCCTCCTTGCAGGCATCGCGCAGCCGTTTGCTGAAGGCGCGCAGCACCTGATCGCCGAGCAGGTGCCCATATTCGTCGTTGAAGTTCTTGAAGCGATCGATATCAGCAAGGATCAGCGAGAAGGGGTGCTGGCTGCGGATCAACCCCTCCAGCTCCAGATCGAAGGCGCGGCGGTTGAGCAGGTTGGTGAGGGCATCTTCGTTGGCCAGTTTGCGTGTCTCGTTGAGCGCCGCCCGCAGCTCCTTGATCTCTTTCTCCGCATTGCTGAGCTGGTTGCGAAAGTGCATGGTGGACATGCGCACGTCCCGTGATTCGCGCACCAGCTCCCGCAGGATCCCCATGGTGTCTTCCAGGCTGAAGCCCTCGTCATCAATGCGGCTGAGCTTGTCAAAACTCTTGTCGAGCATCTCCTGAAACATGCCGGTATCGGAGATGGCGTCCTGCATGGAGTGGCCGAGCTCGTTGGCCATGGCGGCGAGGCTCAGTTTCATCGCCTCCATCTGCTTCTCGTCCTGAGCGGCCAGATACTGGTGATAGAGTCGCTCGCAGGTGGTGAGCGAGCAGGTTCCCTGCATTTTGACTGCCTGATCGATCGCCTGGTTGAGCTCGGGCATGCTGGCCGAGACATAGTTGTACCACAGGTGGTAATTGTCCGGCGTCGTGGGGATCTGGTACTTGATCATCAAAGGAACCGCCTGTTTGAGATAGGCGGCGGATTGGGCAAATGTATCCTTACTCATGAGTTCTGTGTCTCATCATGCCAGCGAACTGAAGATAGTATGACAGAGAGATTGGCCAAAAGGCAGCCGATGGATGCCATTCGCCCCCCCCTCCGATATAATGGCACCGTTACCACCTACCCTAAGGCCTGCTTATGTCTCAAAAAGATCCTTTCCTCGAACGCGAGGCCGAAAAATACGATAACCCCATCGCCAGTCGCGAGTTGATCCTGGAACTCATCAAGGGCCATGAAAAGCCCATGTCCCGTGAAGAGTTGGCCAAGGTCCTCAAGCTGAAAGATGAAGAGCCGTTGGAAGCCTTGCGTCGTCGTCTGCGCGCCATGGAGCGTGATGGACAACTGGTATTCACTCGCAACCAATGCTATGCCCTGCCGGATCGCCTGAATCTGGTCAAAGGTTATGTAATCGGCCACAAGGATGGCTTCGGTTTTCTGCGTCCGGAAGGTGGTGGTCCGGATCTGTATCTGAACAACCGAGAGATGCAACGCCTGATGCATGGCGATTACGTGCTGGTGCAACCGACCGAGATCGACCGCAAGGGTCGTCAGGAAGCGCGTCTGGTGCGCCTGCTCAAGTCCCGTGAGGCAGATATTGTCGGCCGTTACTTCGTCGAGAATGGCGTTGGTTTCGTGGTGCCGGATGACAGCCGTATCGGCCAGGACATCATCATCCCGGAAGGGGAAAACAAAGGGGCTCGTCAGAGCCAGGTCGTGGTTGTGCGGATCAATCAGCGCGCCACCTCCCGCATCAATGCCGTCGGCACAGTACTGGAAGTGCTGGGCGAGAACATGGCGCCGGGCATGGAGATCGAAATTGCCCTGCGTACCCACGGTATCCCGCACACCTGGCCGGAAGAGGTGACCAAAGAGGTTGCCGGTCTCGGCGAGCAGGTGCCGGAGAAAGCCAAAGAGGGCCGCATCGACCTGCGCGCCCTGCCGCTGGTGACCATCGACGGCGAAGATGCCCGCGACTTCGATGACGCCGTCTTCTGTGAAGCCAAACGCGGTGGTGGCTGGCGTCTGTGGGTTGCCATTGCAGACGTCTCCGCTTACGTGAAGCCCGGCACGGCGCTGGATGCCGAAGCGTATCAGCGCGGCAACTCCGTCTACTTCCCCGAGTTCGTGGTGCCCATGCTGCCGGAGGTGCTCTCCAACGGCCTGTGTTCCCTGAACCCGCAAGTTGACCGTCTCTGCATGGTGTGCGAGATGACCATCTCCGCCGCTGGCCGTATGTCTGGCTACAAGTTCTACGAAGCGGTAATGAACTCTCACGCCCGTCTGACCTACACCAAGGTGGCGGCGATCCTCGACGGGGATCCCAAGCTGCGCCAGCAGTATGACCCGCTGGTGGGCCATATTGAGGAACTCAACAACCTCTACAAGGCGCTCAAGCATGCCCGCCACCAGCGTGGTGCGGTGGAGTTCGAGAGCGAAGAGACCCGCTTCATCTTCAACGCCCAGCGCAAGATCGACCGCATCGTGCCGCTGGTGCGCAACGATGCCCACAAGATCATCGAAGAGTGCATGATCCAGGCGAACGTGGCTGCTGCCCGTTACATCGAGAAGAACGAAGCCTTTGCCCTGTTCCGGGTCCACGACCGTCCGGGCGAAGAGCGTCTGACCGGTTTCCGCGATTTCCTGGCCGAACTGGGTCTGGAGCTTAAAGGCGGACTCGAGCCCGAGCCGAAAGACTTTGCCGAGCTGGCCGCCAAGTTTGAAGGGCGCCCCGATGCGGAGCTGCTCTCCACCATGCTGCTGCGCTCCATGCGTCAGGCCATCTATCAGGCCGACAACATCGGTCACTTCGGTCTGGCGTTGAAGTCCTACGCGCACTTCACCTCGCCAATCCGTCGCTATCCCGACCTGATCCTGCACCGGGCGATCAAGTATCAGACCGCCAAGGAGCAGCAGGGCAACCTGCGCCACAAGTGGACCCCGAGCGGTGGTTATCACTACCAGCTGGAAGAAGTGGACCCGATGGGCGAGCACTGCTCCATGACCGAGCGCCGTGCCGACGATGCGACTCGCGACGTGGCCGACTGGCTCAAGTGCGAGTACATGCTGGATCACGTGGGTGACGAGTTTGACGGCGTCATCGCCAGCGTCACCGGCTTTGGCTTCTTCGTGCGTCTGGCGGAGATCCACATCGATGGTCTGGTGCACGTCAGCACCCTCACCAACGACTACTACCAGTTTGATCCCCTGCACATGCAGCTGATTGGCGAGAACTTCCGCCGTCGCTACCGTCTGGGCGACAAGGTGCGGGTCAAGGTGATGGGCGTGAACCTGGATGATCGCAAGATCGACTTCGTGATGGTGGAAGAGCCGCTCAAGGCCACCGGCAAGAACGCCAAAGAGATGGCGCGCAAGCAGGCCGAGATCAAGAAAGAGAAGGCCAAGAGCGCCCAGCGCCACGAAAAACGTAAAGAGGGCAAGGATCACGGCAAATCCGACAAGGGTGGCCGCGCCAAACCCAGCAACAGACGACCGAGCAAAAAGGCTCGCGATAAGGCCAAGAGCACTAAATGAGTACTGAACTGATCTACGGCATTCACGCTGTCACCGCGCTGCTGGAGCGCACACCCGAGCGCTTTATCGAAGTGTGGGCCCTCAAGGGGCGCGATGACGACCGGCTGCAACCCCTGCTGACCGAGCTGGAATCCCTCGGCCTCAAGGTGCAGAGCGTGAACCGCAAGACCCTTGATGACAAAGCGGAAGGCAACAATCACCAGGGCATTATGGCCCGGGTGAAAGAGGCGCCGAAGCTCGCCGAGCACGATCTGGCTAGCCTGCTGGATGAGTTGGCGGCACAACAGAACCAGCCCTTCCTGCTGGTGCTGGATGGCGTGACCGATCCGCACAATCTCGGCGCCTGCCTGCGCAGCGCCGATGCTGCCGGGGCTCATGCTGTCATCGTGCCGCGGGACAAGGCCACGGGTCTTACCCCAATCGTGCGCAAGGTTGCCTGTGGCGCGGCCGAAGTGGTGCCGCTCATTCAGGTCACCAACCTGGCCCGCACCCTGCGCGAATTGCAGGAGCGCGGCGTCTGGATTGTCGGCACCGCTGGCGAGGCCGATCACGACCTCTATCAGGCCAAACTGACCGGCCCGATGGCGCTGGTGATGGGGGCTGAAGGTAAAGGCATGCGCCGTCTGACCCGCGAACATTGCGACGAGCTGGTGAGCATCCCGATGGCGGGGGCGGTATCCAGCCTCAACGTCTCGGTGGCAACCGGCGTTTGCCTGTTTGAAGCCGTGCGTCAGCGTCGCGGTTAATCATGCTGACTGACAGACCCCCCTTCGATTGGGCGCAGGTCGCAGATAAAGAGGAGGCCGCGCGCCTCCTCTCTTTTGCCCGCCCGCTGACCCTCAGCCCGAAAAGCTGCCTCTGGCACGCCGGCGACAGCCCGGATCTGCTGGTCAGGGTGGAGCAGGGGCTGCTGCGGGCCAAGCTGGTGCTGGAGGATGGCCGCGAGTACATCAAGGAGTTCTACTGGGAGGGGGACGAGTTTCTCGATTTCCACCACCTGCTCAGTGGCGAGCCGGCCCGCTACAGCGTGGAGGCGCTGGAGTCTTGCAGTCTGCAGCTGTTCAGTCTGGCCGACCTGCGCCAGCTGCCCGGCTGGCCGCGCTGGTATCAGCACCTGCTGGAGGTGCAGCTGCGCATCAAGGAGGAGAAGGAGCAGTTGCTGCTGACCGGCAGCCCGCAGGCACGCTATCAGCACTTTCTGGACAGCTTTCCCGCACTTGATGCCAGAGTGCCTGACCACCAGATCGCCGCCTATCTCGGTATCACACCCATCAGCCTGAGCCGCATTCGCAAACGGCTGAAAGAACTTAACAAAGGTTAATGCGGGGCGCTGGCGCCACGATTATGCTGGCAGGCCGAACTGATAAGGAGTTGCCGATGAACTGGATCCTGAAACCCTGGTCTGAACTGACCACTGACGAGTTGTATGAGTTGCTGGCGCTGCGGGCCGAGGTGTTCGTGGTGGAGCAGACCTGCCCCTTTCAGGATCTGGACGGGCTCGATCGCCGCGAGGGGGTCTGGCACCTGCTCGGTTATCAGGGCGAGCTGCTGGCCGCCTATGCGCGGATCATGGCGCCCGGCATAGGTGATGAGAGCGGTGCCGCCATCGGCCGGGTGGTAACTTCACCCAAGGCGCGTGGCGGTGGTCTCGGTCACCAGCTGATCAGCGAGGCGGTCAAAGCGTGCGAGGCACACTGGCCGACCCACAGCATCTGGCTTGGTGCTCAGGCCCATCTGCAGGGCTTCTACGGCCAGCACGGTTTTGTGGCGGAAGGGGAAGGCTATCTCGAAGATGATATCCCCCATATGGGGATGCGCAGAGTGGTGGAATAACCACTCGTCAGAGTGATTCAGAATGCAGAAGGGCCATCCCGCGGGATGGCCC
>NZ_JBFODS010000028.1:45309-93188 GCF_040908445.1 Aeromonas sp. R10-2
GAAGGGCCATCCCGCGGGATGGCCCTTCTCTTTATCGCCAGGCGATCACTTCTTCTTTTTCTTCTTGGCGGACTTCTTCTTGTCGACCGGCTTTTTCTTCTTCACCGGTACCCGCGCTTCCTTGTGTTTCGGGCGCAGCTCGTCGATCACCCGGCGCTTGAGGCGCTCCTCGGTGTAGCGTTCGATCTTGGCGACCATCGCCATGTCGTGGGCTTCCACCAGGCTGATGGCACAGCCACGGTTGCCAGCGCGGCCGGTACGGCCAATCCGGTGGACGTAGACATCGGCGCCGTAGGGCATGTCGTAGTTGATGACATGGCTGACGTTCGGCAGGTCGATGCCGCGGGCGGCGACGTCGGTGGCGATCAGGAAGGGCACTTCCCCTTCGTGGAACTTGCGGATCGACTCGATACGCTTGCTCTGCTCCATCTCGCCACGGATCCAGGCGCAGGAGATACCTGCCGCCTGCAGCTGGCCGGAGAGCTCCGCCAGACGCTCGCGAGTCTTGACGAAGATGATGGCTTTCTGGGTTTCCGGATCTTTCAGGATATGGGTCAGCAGCGCCAGCTTGTGGGCGGCGTCATCAGCCAGATGGATCCACTGGGTAATGGGTCGACGTTCGCTGCGGGGCGGTTCGGCGTGCAGCTCCACCGGATCCTTGAGGATCTCGTTGGCGAACTTCTCGAGACCAGCCCCTTCCAGGGTGGCGGAGAAGAGCATGGTGTGCTTGCGGTAGCGCGCCTCTTCCACGATGCGGTTCACATCCTTGATAAAGCCCATGTCCAGCATGCGGTCCGCTTCATCCAGCACCAGCACTTCGATGTCGTGGCTCTCGAACTCCTCTTTCTCGATGTACTCGAGCAGACGGCCCGGGGTGGCCACCACGATGTCGGTGGTTTTGGTCAGGGCAGGCAGCTGCTCTTCATGGCTGACGCCGCCGATGATGGTCTCGATGCTGAGGTTGGTGTGAGCCGCCAGCGCCTTGGCGTGGGCGGTCACCTGCAGCGCCAGCTCACGGGTCGGGGTCAGGATCAGCATGCGGCAGGGGCCCGGCTTGCGGCGCGGGAAGTCCAGCAGGTGCTGGAGTGCCGGCAGCAGGAAAGAGGCGGTCTTGCCGGTACCGGTCGGTGCGGATGCCAGAATATCGCGGCCGTCCAAGGCTGGCTCCAGCACCATCTGCTGGATGGTGGTGGGGCGGGTGAATCCCATCTCGGCCAAGGCCCGGTTGAGGGCGGGGTGCAGGTCGAAATCATCAAAGGACTGGCTCATGGCAATACTCGGTCATTAAGGAAACGGCAGATTATAGGCGATTATCTCGTCGGCTCCTATTGGTGAGTGTGTCTTAGCCGCTATAATCGCCCACCATTTTTGCAGATGACGGGGGCCAGATGGGACGTAGTCGCGGATTTACCTTCAAACAGTTCCATATCAATCACGATCGCTGCGCCATGAAGGTGGGTACCGATGGCATTTTGCTCGGTGCCTGGGCGCCGGTCGAACAGGCGCGTCGAGTGCTCGATATCGGCACCGGCAGCGGCCTGATCGCCCTGATGCTGGCCCAGCGCAGCAGATCTGACTGCCGTCTTGATGCGGTCGAGCTGGATATTAATGCGGCCAGTCAGGCGCGGGAGAATGCGGCTGCTTCTCCCTGGGCCGATCGGGTGACCGTCATAGAGAGCGCTATTCAGGATTATCAGGCCGACCCTTATGATCTTGTCGTCTCCAACCCTCCCTATTTCGTGGCAGGCCAGTCATTTAGCGATCCGGCGCGGGCGTTGGCCCGCCATACCGGCGCCCTCGACAGCCACGCATTACTGGCGGCCTGCGATCGTTTGCTGAGCCCGAACGGGCAGGTGGCGCTGGTGCTGCCGACGGCGATGGCCGATGAAATTTTATGCATTTCGGCGAATTATGATCTGCATGGCATTTGTTATACAGCTGTTATCACCAGACAGGGTAAAGAGGCAAATCGTGTTTTATTGCTACTTGGCAGAGGATTAAACAGGTGTGAGAGGGGTGAAATTGTGATCCATTCTGCTGATGGGGCCTATTCCGACAGATATATCCAACTGACCAAGCCCTTCTATTTGAAGATGTAAATTTCGTCTTGAACTATTTTTTCACGCCATTATGCTGGTTCCAGATCGAGCGCCCGCTCCAGACCAGCTAAAACCACTGGTTGCGATGAAAAAACATGCGGGGCTCTTTTTTTATACCCCCTGAACACACTCGGTCAGCGACCGATAAAAACTATAACAAGCAATAATTTACAAGACAGACGAGGTTGAACTTGACGAAATCACTCACATTGTCCGATGTACTCGGATTAGGGTTTATGACCTTCGCCTTCTACCTGGGCGCCGGTAACATCATTTTCCCGCCGTTGGCCGGTTACATGGCTGGTGAGCACCTCTCCCTGGCGATGTTTGGCTTCCTGGTCACTGCCGTGGGCCTGCCTCTGGTAACCATTCTGGCCGTGGCGAAAGCCGGTAACGGTTGGGCTGGCATGACCAAACTGCTGCCTGCCGGTGTCGCGACTGCGCTGGCCGTTGCCATCTATATCATCATAGGCCCAGCCTTTGCCGCGCCCCGTACCGGTCTGGTTGCCTACGAGATGGGCCTCAAGCCGTTCATCGGTGACATGGGTCAGGTTGGTCTGGCTGCCTATACCGTGATCTTCTTTGGTGTGGCCATTCTGGTCTCCATGAACCAGGGCAAGCTGATGGACGCCATCGGCAAATACCTGACTCCGGTACTGATGCTGCTGCTGCTGACTCTGGCTATCGGGGTATTTGTCGCGCCGCAAGGCTCCATGCCTGATGCGTCCGGTGACTATCAGAACAGCCCCTTCGTCAAAGGTATCCTGGAAGGCTACAACACCATGGACACCCTGGCGTCCCTGATGTTTGGCGCCCTGATCGTCGATCTACTGCGCCAGAAAGGCATCAACGATTACAAGAGCCAGTTCAAGTATCTGGCCATTGCCGGCCTTATCTCTGCCGTTGGTCTGAGCGTGGTGTACGTCTCCCTGTTCCAGCTGGGTAACACGGCCGCCGGTGTGGCGACCGATGTCAGCAACGGTGGCGCCATCGTCAACGCCTACGTACTGAGCCTGTTTGGTCAGCCGGGTCAGTTCATTCTGGCGGCCATCATCACTCTGGCGTGCTTTACCACTGCAGTCGGTCTGATCTCCGCCTGTTCCGATTTCTTCCACAATCTGACCGGCATGGCTTACAAAAAGCTGGTGGTGTTGCTGGGCGTTATCTGTGCCGTGGTGGCCAACGTGGGCCTGAGCCAGCTGATCAGCCTCTCCATTCCGGTGCTGGTTGCCATCTATCCGGTTGCCGTGGCGCTGGTACTGGTCACCTTCCTGAAGGGTTACTTCGGTCGTCCCCGTCTGGTGTTCCGTGGGGTGTTGATGGTTGCCTTCCTGTTCGGTTGCCTGGATGGTCTGGGTGCTGCCGGTATGAAGATGGATGCGTTTGCCTTCCTGCCGCTGTTCGACAAGGGCCTCGCCTGGCTGATGCCGACCCTGCTGGCCTGCGTAGTTGGCGTGATGGTGCGTCCGACCGAGATGGCTGCCGAAGCTGCCTGATCACACCCGATCTGATATTGCCAAGAGCCTGCCCCGTGCAGGCTCTTTTGTTTTCTGTGAACCTCGCATTTCACCTCGCTTTGCTGCCGTAATTGTCACCGTACGCAGATAGCATCTGAGCAGCCGTATTTTGCCGCTATAACCCACTCCCCTCTTCTTGCCTTCCATACCTACGTGTGACACCTCTTTATGGTGCGCTGAGTTGTTCGGCGATTAATTCCACAGCGGTAAATTGTTTCAAGATATTAATTGGTGATTGAGATCGAACTCCTCTTCTTTATGCTAAAGGTGGTGCGCCTCATCCGGTCCGCGGGCCGTGTGGGGGCGAGAGGTATTGTTACCGGTTATCTGCCAGGCAGTGGGTGCAATCAATAACAAGCTGATAAGGCAGATGAGGTTGAGTTTGACGAAATCATTGAAGTTGTCCGACGTATTCGGATTGGGGTTTATGACGTTTGCCTTCTATCTGGGGGCTGGCAATATCATTTTTCCGCCGCTGGCCGGTTTTATGGCTGGTGAGCATCTGCTGGCCGCCATGTGCGGCTTTTTGCTAACGGCGGTGGGTTTGCCGCTGATCACCCTGATTGCGGTGGCCAAGGGGAGTTCGGGGGGCGGCGCGAGTGGCTGGACCGGAATGACCCGCTATCTGCCCGCCGGGGCGGCGACGGCGCTGGCCATCGCCATCTATATCATCATGGGGCCCGCCTTTGCCATTCCCCGCACCGGTCTGGTCGCCTACGAGATGGGGCTCAAGCCCTGGCTTGGCGATACCGGTCATGCGGGGCTGCTGATCTACACCCTGAGTTTCTTTGCGCTGGTGATCCTGGTGGCGCTTGATCGGGGCAAGCTGCTTGATGCGGTCGGCAAGTATCTGACCCCAGCCCTGATGGCAATGCTGCTTATTCTGGCGGTCGGGGTCTTTATGACGCCGCAGGGCACCATGCCTGATGCCAGCGGTGAGTACATAGATGCGGCTCTTACCAAAGGAATGCTGGAGGGGTACAACACCATGGATACCCTGGCCTCCCTGATGTTTGGTGCCCTGATCATCGGGTTGCTGCGCCAGAAGGGGATCGAGGATTATCGCAGCCAGTTCAAATATCTGACCATCGCAGGCTTGATCTCGGCAGTCGGGCTGTCGGCGGTGTATGTCTCGCTCTTTCAGCTGGGCAACAGCGCCGGTGGGGTCGCAAGCGATATCAGCAACGGCGGCGCCATCGTCAATGCTTACGTCCTGAGTCTGTTTGGTCAACCGGGTCAGTTTATTCTGGCTGCCATCATCACCCTGGCCTGTTTTACCAGTGCGGTCGGCCTGCTCTGTGCCGGTGCCGACTACTTCCATGGCCTGACAGGTTGGGCCTATCGCAACTGGGTGATGCTGCTGGGGGCGCTCTGTGCAGTAGTGGCCAATGTGGGGCTGAGCGAGCTGATCGGCCTCTCGATTCCGGTGCTGGTGGCCATCTATCCGGTTGCCATCGCGCTGGTGCTGGTGACCTTCCTCAAGGGATGGTTTGCCCAGCCACGGCTGGCGTTTCGCGGCGTGCTGACGGTCGCCTTTCTGTTTGGTTGCCTCGATGGGCTGGGGGCTGCCGGGATGGCGATGGAGGGCTTTGCCTTCCTGCCGCTGTTCGACAAGGGGCTTGCCTGGCTGCTGCCGACTCTGCTGGCCTGCATCGTCGGCATCCTGGTGCGACCAAGCGGGAAGTTGGCGGCCGAAGCGGCTTGATTCAGAAACAACGAGATAGCAAAGAGGCCAGCAACTGCTGGCCTCTTCTGTTTCTGCCGGATCCGTTACCGGATCAGATTTGCGGGCCTGACGGCTTGGGTTTGCCCTCCAGACCATACCAGTGGGTTTCTACCCGTCCGGCATGCCACTCGAAGGTGCCCCAGGGCTGCTTGGCTTCCCAGCGCGGGAAGTTGATGAGCACCCGGTTATCTTCGTACTTGTAGAGGGAGGTGCTGATCTGAATGTCCGACAGGATCAACAGCAGGGCCCAGCAGATGAAAATCCATTTCAATGCTTTCCACATAGGGTTACTCGAAGCAGATTTCGATAGTGGCGCGACCGAAATCCGATTCGAACGGCATCATGATCTTGGTGCCATCGGCACGGTGGGTAATGGTGTGGTTGGGGCCGGAGACGATGATGGGGGTCGCCATGTCAAACTCGTAGCCCTTCTCGCCCAGCATCCGCTTGGCACCGCCGGTCACCATGTTGGTGATTTCACCGACCATGTCGGTCACCTCTTCGTTGATGTTGGCGGGCGCTTCCCCCAGCATGCGGCGCATGATCTCCAGTGCCAGTCCCTTCTCGAAGCTGATGGAGAGGGAACCACGGGTCTGCGGGCCGACCATGCCGATCAGGCCGGAGACGTCGCCGCGCGCCAGCTCATCCATCTTGCGTTTCGGTTTGCCCGGTTTGAGTTCCAGCTGTGCCATGGTCGAGAGCACATTGAGCAGGGATAGCAGGAACGGATTTACAAAATCAGCCTTCATGATGACTTCCTACAGTGGGCGTACAACGGGCACATTGGCCATGTGCCTCTATCGTCTTATTGGTAATAGTAAAACCATGCAAGTGGGCCTGCTCGGAAAACGCGCTATCGATCGCCGTATCGTGAAGCTCGACCACATCCCCGCACTCGTCGCAGATCAGCAACTGCATCGGGTGAGCGTGATCGAAGTGGCAGCATAAGATAAACGCGTTGAGAGATTCCACCTTGTGAGCAAAGCCCTGTTCGAGCAAAAAATCGAGTGCCCGATAGACGGTTGGCGGCTTGGCATTGGCTTCGGTTTGTTGCAACTGGGCCAACAAATCATAGGCGCTGATGGCGTTGCCGTGTGCCGCCAGCAGGCGAAATACCTGACGTCGGGTCGGGGTGAAGCGGATCCCTCGCTGTATACAGAGTCGCTCGGCTCGTTGTAAAAGTTGGTCTTGATTCATGATCGCGCAGATACCCTTTCTATTAGCCGGATACTATCACAGGGCCTCGCATGGCGCGGCGACAAAATTCATTTTCTGGGGCTGCTTCACGTTGTGATAAAATCCGCCCCTTTCTTTAGCCAACCCGGATGATTTTTATGCAGGCGCAGCGTTTTTCCATCGCCCCCATGCTGGACTGGACTGATCGGCATTGCCGTTACTTTCATCGACTGATGAGCCGCCAGACCTTGCTCTATACCGAAATGGTGACCACCGGTGCCATCATCCACGGTAAGGGGGATTATCTGGGTTACAGCGAGCAGGAGCACCCCATCTCCCTGCAGCTGGGTGGCAGCAATCCGGCCGATCTGGCGCGCTGTGCCAAGCTGGCCGAGGAGCGCGGCTATGACGAGGTGAACATCAACGTCGGCTGCCCCTCCGATCGGGTGCAAAACGGCCGCTTTGGTGCCTGCCTGATGGGTGAACCGGCGCTGGTGGCGGACTGCGTCAAGGCGATGCGCGATGTGGTCGATATTCCGGTGACGGTGAAGACCCGTATCGGTATCGACGATCAGGACTCTTACGAGTTTTTGCAGGCCTTTATCGAACAGGTGCGCGATGCTGGTTGCGACACCTTTATCGTCCATGCCCGCAAGGCGTGGCTGAGTGGCCTGAGCCCCAAGGAGAACCGCGAGATCCCGCCCCTCGATTATCCCCGCGTCTATCGGGTCAAGCAGGATTACCCGGAGCTGACCATCGCCCTCAACGGCGGCGTCACCTCCATGGAGCAGACCCTTGAGCACCTGCAACACGTCGATGGCGTCATGATGGGGCGTGAAGCCTATCAGAACCCCTACATTCTGGCGCAGGTGGATAATCTGGTGTTCGGCCAGAACAACGCCGTGCCGAGCCGCCACGAGGTGGTGCGGATGATGCTGCCCTATATCGAGCAGGAGCTGGCCAAGGGCAACTACCTCTCCCACATGACCCGCCACATGCTGGGGCTGTTCCAGAACATGCAGGGGGCTCGCGCCTGGCGCCGTCACCTGAGCGAGAACGCCTGCAAACCGGGGGCGGATATTCAGGTGGTGCTGGATGCCATGGCCAAGGTGCCGGAGTTTGCCGCCAGCGAGCAGGGCGAATAACTCTCCTGTCAGGCAAAGCGAAAAAAGCGCGTCTTGTGACGCGCTTTTTTGATCGCTGTCGCTTCAATATCTGAACTGGTTGATCAGCCGCGAGAGATCCTGCAGCCGCTCTACCAGCAGGGTGATGCCATCGAGGGCCTGCCTGCTGTTGTCGGCGGTGTGGCTGGCCAGCTGGTGGATCTGGTGTACCCCTTCATCGAGGGTCGCCGTGACGTCGGCCTGCTGACTCACCGCCTGGGCGATCTCGTCGCTGGTGCGGGTTACCTGCCCCAACATTTGGTTTATTTGGGTGAGCACATCGGCGGTGGTGCCCGCGTGCTGCTGGCAGCGCACCGAGGTCTGCGCCCCTTGCGTCATCCCGTCCGACAGCTGTCGTGTAGTCTGTTGCAGCGCCTGGATCATCTCGTGGATCTCGCTGGTCGAGGCACGGGTCTTCTGAGCCAGCGCCCTCACTTCATCCGCCACCACGGCAAAACCGCGCCCCTGTTCGCCCGCCCGGGCAGCCTCGATGGCCGCATTGAGGGCGAGCAGGTTGGTCTGGTCGGCGATTTGACTGATCACCTCCAGAATACTGCTGATCTTCTGGCTGTCGCTGGTGAGCTGGGCCAGCACGGCGTGGTTGGCATCCAGCTCCTGATGGAGTTGGTTGACGGCAGATCGGGTGGTCGCCAATGCTTGCAGCCCCTCGTCGGAAACCTGCTGTACCTCTATGACCAGATTGCTCGCCTCATGGGCACTGTGGGCCACATCCCGAATGGAGTGGCTCAGCTCGGTGATGGCGGTCGCCAGCTGCTCGCTATGGGCGCGCTGCTGCTGCAGATGAGTATCAATGGTCTGGATATTGCCCCGGTCATCTTCGGCTGCCTGCAGGATCTGCTGGTTGGTGTCGGCGCTGCGCCCGACCACGGCCTTGAGCTCGGCCTGCTTCATCCGCAGGGCCAGTTCGACGGCCGCCAGGGTATCGCGCCGTCGGGTGTAGAGCACCTGACAGAGGCAGGTTCCCTTGTCTTGATCGGCAAGGGTGAGCAGATGAGCCAGCCGTTGCTGCAAGTGCCAACCGTGGGTTGCCTGTGCCAGCAGCAACAAGGCGGTGGGCAGCAGCCATAACAGGTTGCCGGTGGCAAAGGTAGCAAGGGTGGTGAACAAGGCAGAAACGGAGAGCCAGAGGGTCAGCCGACCCGGTTCAATGTGAAAGCGGCTCAGCCAGGGAAGCGCCTTGCCGCTGCGCAGCAGGCCATAGAGCTGCTCGGCCCAGGCCACATCGCTGGCGGCGGGTTTGGTGCGCACCGACTGGAACTCGACGATCTCCTTCTGCGCATTGAGGATCGGGGTGACGTAAGCGTTTACCCAATAGAACTGGCCGCTTTTGGCGCGGTTCTTGACCAGCCCCATCCAGCTTTTGCCCTGTCGCAGCCGCTGCCACATGTCGGCGAAGGCCGCTTTGGGCATGTCGGGGTGTCGCACCAGATTGTGGGGTACTCCTTCCATTTCGGCAGCACCGTACCCGGCCACATCACAGAAGTGCTGGTTGGCATAGGTAATATGACTGGCGGGATCCGTGGTCGAGATGAGTGCGATGTTGTCGGGGAAGTGTATCTCCCCCTCCTGATGGAGTTTGGTCATGTGTCGTTCCTGAAAAAGCCAAATAACTGATAACTATGTTTTTTATTGTCGTTCTCAGTTAATCATTCTAAGGCTCTTCAGTGACCCGAACTTGGCTTGGGTCAATTAATCAACACAATGAATTGATGAAGTGAGGGTCAGCTGGCCGGGGTGAAATCGTGAACTTCGCCCTTTCTTGGGGCGAGGCGAGGATCATCATCTTTGTACTCATGTACAAGCTGCATGGTTTTGCAGAAGCTGGCTTGTTTGTCGTACTCCTGACGAGCCAACTCGATGGCCCGCTCGGCCCGGCGCCGCTCCATCTTGTCAGACTTGCGATCGCTGAACTGTTGCTGCTGGTGCAGCATCCAGCCGACAAACTCTTGCTGGCATTGGGATTCGCTATTGGCCTGCGCGGGCAGGGTCCACAACAACGAGAGCAGTATCAAATAACGCATGTCTGACTGGGTATTGAAGATTAATTGAACAGAAGGGGCGGCATTTTAGGCTGGAAATCGTGGTGTGAACAGTGTCAATAGCGAGGCCCGGCGGGGCCTCGCATCGTTGTGGCCGGTGTCAGTGTTTGACGAGGTAGAGTTGGCGGCTGTAGGCCACATCTTCCGGGTTGTTGATGGGGTAGCCCTTGAGCCATGGCTTGATGAGTCGGGCATTGGTGTACTGGTAGATGGGGGCGATGGGGGCCTGATCCAGCAGGATCGTCTCCGCCTCGCCAAACAGCTTGCTGCGGCTGGCGGCATCCTGAGTGCTGGCCGCCTCTGCCAACAGTTGGTCATAACGGGCATTGGCAAAGCCTGCCATATTGCCGCTGTGACGGGAGCCCCACAGGCCGAGGAACGCTGACGGGTCGTTGTAATCTGCGACCCAGGAGGAGCGGATCACCTCGAACTGAACGCTCTGGCGACTGTCGAGATAGGTTTTCCACTCCTGATTGGTCAGTTCGACCTCTGCGCCCAGCTTCTGTTTCCACATGCTGGCGATGGCCAGCGCCATCTTCTTGTGAATTTCCGCGGTGTTGTAGAGCAGAGTCAGCTTGAGCGGCTTGTCCGGGCCGTAACCGGCCTCCTTGAGCAGGGACTTGGCCTTGCTGTCCAGCTCCGGCTGGCTGCTGGTGGAGAGCAGGTTGGCGGCCGGGGTAAAGCTGGCGGTCACATCCGGAGTGAAGTGATAAGCCGGTTTCTCGCCGGTGCCGAGCACCTTGTCGGCGATCAGGGCGCGATCGATGGTGTAGGAGAGCGCCTTGCGTACCCGCACATCGTTCAGTGGTGCCTGACGGGTATTGAAAGCGTAGTAGTAGGTGCCGAGCTGATCCGGGGTATAGACCTCATTCGGGATCTGCTGCTTCAGCTTGTCGTACTGCTCCTTGGGGAAGGATTCGGTGATATGCAGATCGCCCGCCAGATAGCGGTTGGTCGCTGCGCTCTCCTGATTGATCGGCATGAAGATCACCTTGGTCAATACGGTATGGGCCCGATCCCAGTAATAAGGATTGGGGGTCAGCTCCAGCTTCTCGTTGACCACCCGGTTGTTCAGCACAAAGGCACCGTTGCCCACCAGTTTGCCGGGTTGGGTCCACAGGTTGCCGTACTGCTCGATGCTGGCCTGATGGAGCGGCGACAGGCTGGGGTGGCTCAGCAGGTTCAGGAAGTAGGGCACCGGCTGGGAGAGGGTCACCTGCAGGGTGTGGTCATCGAGGGCCTTGACCCCCAGCTCGCTGGCAGGCAATTTGCCAGCCACGATCTCGTCCACCTTGTCGAAACGGGCCAGTTGAGCAAACCAAGCGAAGGTGGCCGCCTCTTTCGGGTCGACCAGCTTGCGCCAGCCGTAAACGAAGTCGCCGGCCTTGACCGGATCGCCGTTGGACCAGCGCGCATCCGGGCGCAGATGGAAGGTAAAGAACTGGTTGCCTTTGTTCTCCCAGCTGGCCGCCACCCCGGCAACCGGTTTGCCATCCGGCCCCTGGGTCAGCAGCCCCTCGAACAGATCCCGCAGTACCTGCAACTCCGGCAGACCGACCAGCTTGAGCGGGCTCAGGCTCGCAGGTTCATCCTTGAGGTGGCGAACGACAATCTGCTCGGCGGCGAGTTGTGTTCCGGCGGGAAAATCGGCAGCCTGGACAGCAGCACAGCCCAGCAGGGCCAGCAAGGGGCTCCATCCTTTCATGGGTCGGATCCTTCAAATAGTGTGAAGCGGGGAGAAAACTCGGCGAGAAAATATCGCCGACAGATGGGAAATCATGATATCCCGTTTGCTGGTCTGACCGCCAGCATTCGACTCTCACTCCCAATCGGGGTAGAAGAGCGTTCCCGGCGTCTGTGCAGTTCAATGTGGTGAGGAGTGTCAAACGATGAAAGCATGGTTATTGCTGGCCTGTGTGTTGAGCCAGGGTGCCTGGGCGTTGGCCCCGTGCCAGAGCGACACGGCGGTGGGCAACTGGTGCGAGATCGGCATCGATGCCTTGCACCCGACTCAGGGGGGCGTCGGCCAGATCCAGGTCGATGAGACCCAGGCCACATTGGCGGGCATGAGCGCAAAGCAGCTCGACAAGTTGATGAAAAAGAAAGAGATCCCCGTGGTGATTGCGCCGGATGGCAGCTACTGGCTGGTGGACAGACACCATCTCACCAAGGCGTTGTGGCAGCAGGGCGTCAAGGATGCGCGGGTCAAGGTGATTGGCCGCCTGCAGGACAAGGCCAACTTCTGGAGCCAGATGCAGAACAACCACTGGGCCTGGCTCAAGGATGAGAAGGGACAGCCGCTGACCCCGGAGCAGTTGCCGACCAGTATCGACAAGCTGCCTGATTACCCCTATCGCACCCTCGCCGGACTGCTGCAGAATGCGGGCTACTTTCGCAAGGACAAACAGGTCTATTTCGTCGAGTTTGCCTGGGCCAGCTGGCTCGGTAAGCAGATGCAGTGGATGCCGGTGGACAGCGCCAATCTGGCGGCCCGCCTGCAACAGGCCAAACGGCTCGCCTGCGGCAGCGATGCCAAGGATCTACCCGGTTATCCCGGCAAGCAGTGCAGCCTCAACCAGTCCAAAAGCGCGCAATGAGTGGATGTGCGATGGCGGCATCCAGAGCATGCCGGAGATAACAGAGGGCGACCCTAGGGTCGCCCTTATGCTGTCAGCTACTGGTTAGCGGTGGTCACTCATGGCACTCCGCCCAGTGGGCAGCCGCCTGTTCAAGCAGGGCGACGTCACCTTGCTGGATCAGCGGTAGCAGATCGTTGACCTGTTGATCCGGCCAATCCCACCAGGCGAGGGCCTGTAGCCGGGCAATCTCCTCCTCGCCAAAGCGCATCCGCACCACCTTGGCCGGGGTGCCCGCCACCATGGCATAGGGCGGCACATCCTGATTGACCAGCGAACGGGCGGCGATGATGGCGCCGTTGCCGATGGTGACGCCGGGCATGATCATCGCCTCCATGCCGATCCAGACATCGTTGCCGATGCGGGTATCGCCAGCGGGGCGGTAGCTGCGCTGGAGCGCCGCCAGATCGGCGAACGGATAGGTGTTGATGAAGGCCGTGTTGTGGGTGTGGTTGCCCCCCATGATGATCTTTACCCCGGCGGCAATCTGCACATAGTCGCCGATATGGAGCCGGTCGATATGCCACAGCGGCTCCCAGCCAGTTTCCGGGCTGCGGCTGAAGGGATCGCCATGGAGGTAGCGCACCGCCACCTCTTCGAAGGGGCCATCCCAGGCGCCCGAGTAGTAGCTGTGCTGCCCCTTTAGGCAGATATTGGTGTTGGTCACCGTCAGGTGCAGGTATTCGACCTGCGACCAGTGTTGGCAGGTGTTCATGCTGGTACTCCTTTGCTGAATGGATCGGATGGGTTGCGTTCGCGTGAGCGCAGCTAATAGATCCAGACCAGCATGCGGGGCACGCAGAGCAGGGAGCAGCCCAGCATCTGCGGGAGGCGTGGTCGCATAGTGGAGGGCTCCAAAGAAGGGGGGGAGGGGCGCGATCATAAGGTCGGGTGCCGGGTTTGCCAAGGTTGCGCAGAGATCCTGCACTAACCCTCTGGTTGATATTTATTCTCAATTAGCCATGATAACACTCCCACCATGACGGACTCGGGAGAGCGAGATGACACCGCAAAGTTGGCAACGATACATGCTGGAGGCGGAGCGTGCCTGGCAGGCCGGTTCGCTGGGGGCAGCGATCTGCTTTTATCAGCAGGCGCTGGGGGATGTTTACGAGATGACCCAGGTCGAGTTGACCGAGCTGGCCACCATGCGGGTCGCCACCTGTCACCGGCTGGCCGACTTCTGGCGGGCGATGGATGAGCCAACTTACGAGCTGCGCTACCTGAAGCTTGCCTCCGAGCTGGTGACTGCGCTGGTGCCGCAGTGCCCCAACCGGGAGTGCGAGGCACTGATCAGCGAGCTGGGTTGCTGTCGCGGCGCCCTGCTCGCGTTTCTCAAGCGCCACCCCAATCCGGAAATTGCCCGGCTGATCCAGCTGCAGGACAAGGTGCAGGGCTGCGAGCTGATCGGCCGTTTTCGCCTCAACTGAACGGGTTTGTGCGCGGCTCAGCTCCGCCGTTTGAGTTTCTGGGCGATGCGCTGCTGCGCCTCTTCCCCTTGCAGTGCCTGGGCGAAGGCGCGCGCTTCCAGATCAATGACGAAGTGCACCGCCTGTTTAAGCTCCTGTTTCAGCAGCGCCTTGCTCTTTTGCAGCGCTCTGGGCGGTTTGGCCGCCAGCTTCAGTCCCTGCTCGCGGGCAAGGGAGAGCACTCCATTGGCCGCCACCACCTTGTTGGCCAACCCGAGCCGTAGCGCTTCCTCGGCATCAATCGCCTCGGCCAGCAGCAACAGCTCGGCTGCCTTGAGGTGTCCCACCAGACGTGGCAGCAGCAGGCTGGAGGCAAACTCCGGCACCAGCCCCAGCTCGACGAAAGGGAGCTGCAAGCGGGCGTTATCCGCCAGATAGACCAGATCGCAGTGCAGCAGAATGGTGGTACCAATCCCCACCGCCGGGCCTGCAACGGCGGCGATCACGGGTTTGGGGAAGTCGGCAAGGGTGTGGAGGAACTGCAGGATGGGGTCGTCGGGCTCCAGAGAGCTCTTGCCCATGAAGTCGGCCAGATCATTGCCCGCGGTAAAGCAATCCTGCTGCCCCTGCAACAGCAGGACATGCACCTCCTCATCGGCAGCCGCCTCTCGCAGCACTGCCACCAGTTGCTTATACAGCTCGGTATTGAGAGCGTTGCGTTTGTCGGGGCGGTTGAGGGTCAGGGTGAGCAAGCCATCCTGCTGCTCGGCAATGAGAATGGGGGCCATGTCTAAATCCTTGTTATTGAAAGGTGCAAAAAAGGTTGCTGCTGGGGTAACCTTGGCGCCGTTTAACAACATCATAAAAGGATTTCAACCATGTTTAAACGTGCGTTTTATTCTCTGCTGGTTCTGGGGATGACTGCGCCAGCACTGGCCAAGGTCGAGGCCGTCGACGGCTATGTGCGCCTGTTGCCGCCGGGCTCCCCCAACACTGCCGCCTTTATGGTGCTGAAGAATGACGCCGACCAGCCGGTCAAGCTGGTGGCGGCGGCTTCTGCTGCGGCCGGGCGTGCCGAGCTGCACACTCACCTGCACGAAAATGGCGTGATGAAGATGCGTCAGGTCGAGAATATCGAGATCCCGGCCAGGGGCGAAGCGGTGCTGAAACCGGGCAGCCTGCACATCATGCTGTTCGAGGTGGGCACGCTCTCCGAGCAGACTCCTTTCCCGCTCACCCTCACCATGGATGATGGTCAGAAGCTGGAGCTGTCACTGCCGGTGAAGCCGATTGAGCCGATGGCAGAGATGAAGCATATGAAGCACTGACATTTGTCGTCGTTTGTTCAGGATTGACGCTGGGTATTTTGGCTGCACCGAGTAAAATAGTGCTCTTTTCCATGTATGTAAGAGGAAGTGACGTAATGAAAAAGACGCTGATTGCCGGTTTTGTGCTGGCTCTGTGCAGCCAGAGTGCCATGGCCGCTGACGACTGGCGTTTTGCCGCCGGTGCCGACGTATGGGCCGCCAAGGGCAGTGGTCAGGCTTATGGCACCAGTGCTGATGGCAGCTATGACGACAGCTACAACTGGAACGGCTATCTGCAACTGGAACACGGCATCATCTTCCTGCCGAACGCCAAGTTTGAAGTCTCAGATTTCAGCACCTCCGGCGGCAACTTCAAGAACGATCTGACTGCCTACGATCTGAGCCTCTACTACCGTCTGTTCAACAACGATCTGTTCAAGATCGATCTGGGTATGACCGGCCGTCACTACGATGGCGAGCAGGTCTACTTCGGTCGCAAGGGTTATGACGAAGATACCTTGATGGCCTATGCCGGCAGCGAAGTGAAGATCCCGGGCACCGGCATCGCCTTCTTCGGCGATCTGCGCACTCACGATGCGGACAACTATGACTACCGTCTGGGTGGTTCCTACAAGTTCTCATCCATGCCGATCAAGCTGCGTGCCGGCTGGCGTGAAGCCAAGGTCGACTTCGCCAATATCGACCAGTCTGTCGATGGCTGGTTCATGGGCGGCGAATTCACTTTCTAATCTGACGTTGTCTGACAACGGGGGTGATATTCTTCGCCAACATCTATCAGAGCATTCTGTCGATGGATGGTTCATGGGCGATGAATTCACTTTCTAATCTGACCGTCGACTGACGACGAGGAGCGATAATGGGCCACATCATAGTGACAGGTGCCGGTTCTGGTCTCGGCCGGGCGCTGACCATAGGTCTGGTTGAGCGGGGCCATCAGGTCTCCATGATGGGGCGCCGTTATCAGCGACTGCAGGAGCAGGAACAACTGCTCGGCAGCACGGTGATCGGTATCGCTGCCGATCTGGCGCACCATGAAGAGGTCGACATCGCCTTCGCCGCTGCGGTGGAGTGGGGTGGCCTGCCCGACATGGTGATCCACTGCGCCGGGGTGGGCGAGTTTGGCCCGGTCGGTGTCTATACCGCCGAGCAGATCCGCCGGGTGGTGGAGAGCAACCTTATCTCCACCATTCTGGTGGCTCAGCAGACGGTGCGGCTTATCGGTGAGAAAGGCGGAGTGTTGGCCAATGTGCTCTCCTCCGCCGCTCAGGTGGGCAAGGCTAACGAGAGCCTCTACTGTGCCTCCAAATGGGGGATGCGCGGCTTTCTCGAATCCTTGCGCGCCGAGCTGAAAGGCTCGCCACTGCGGCTGGTCAACCTCTACCCGAGTGGGATCCGCAGCGAATTCTGGGACAACTCGGATCACGTGGACCCGAGTGGCTTCATGACCCCGGAAGATGCGGCGGCCTATATGCTCGACGCGCTGGAAGCCAGAAGCAGTTGCCACGTGACTGACCTCTTTATCGGTCGCAATCCCTGAGGCGAAGCCCGCCATCCGGTTGCCGTCGTCAGCACACAGAAACAAAAAGCGCGCCAAATGGCGCGCTTTTTTATATCGGGAAGAGGGCGGAATTAACGGCCGAGCTTGGCCTTGATCATGGCGACGATGTCGCTGATGGCCACTTCCTGCTTCTCGCCGGTGCGGCGGCACTTGTACTCCACCACGCCGTTGTCCAGACCGCGATCGCCGATGACGATGGCGTGCGGGATGCCCAGCAGCTCCATGTCGGCGAACATCACGCCCGGGCGCTCTTTACGGTCGTCGAACAGCACGTCCACACCGGCGGCTTTCAGCTCGGCGTAGAACTGCTGTGCCTGCTCGGCCACGCGCTCGGACTTGTGCATGTTCATCGGCACGATGGCCACTTCGAACGGGGCTATGGCGTCCGGCCAGATGATGCCGTACTGGTCGTTGTTCTGCTCGATGGCGGCAGCCACCAGACGGGAAACCCCGATACCGTAGCAACCCATCTCCATGGTGACGGATTTGCCAGCTTCGTTCAGCACGCTCGCCTTCATCGCTTCGGAGTACTTGGTACCCAGCTGGAAGATGTGGCCCACTTCGATACCGCGCTTGAGCAGCAGCTTGCCCTGGCCGCACGGGCTCGGGTCGCCTTCCACCACGTTGCGCAGGTCGGCAACTTCGTAGGTAGCGATGTCACGATCCCAGTTGGCACCGGTCAGGTGGAAGCCGGTCTCGTTGGCGCCGCAGACGAAGTCCGCCAGATGTGCGGCGCTGCGATCGACGATGATGCGACCGGCAAAGCCGACCGGGCCGATGGAGCCTGCATCGCAACCGGCGGCAGCTTTAATCTGCTCGTCGTTGGCGAAGGTCAGCGGGTTGGCCACGCCAGCCAGTTTCTCGGCCTTGATTTCGTTCAGTTCGTGGTCGCCACGCAGTACCAGCGCGATGACGGCCTGCTTGCCGTGCTCATCTTCCTCTGCCAGTACCAGCAGGGTCTTGGCGATGGTGGTCGGTGCCACGTTCAGGAAAGCGGCCACTTCGTCGATGGTGTGGACGTTCGGGGTGGCAACCTTGGTCAGGGCTGCGGTGGCGGCAGCGCGCTCACCAGCCGGTGCCAGCGCTTCGGCCATCTCGATGTTGGCGGCGTAATCGGAGCTGTCGGAGAAGGCGATCAAGTCTTCACCGCTCTCGGCCAGCACCTGGAATTCGTGGGAACCGGTACCACCGATGGAACCGGTATCGGCCTGCACCGGACGGAAGTTCAGGCCCATGCGGGTGAACGCCTTGCAGTAGGCGGCGTGCATCTTCTCGTAGGTATCGACCAGAGACTCTTTGTCGATGTGGAAGGAGTAGGCATCCTTCATCAGGAATTCGCGGCCGCGCATCACGCCGAAACGGGGGCGCACTTCGTCGCGGAACTTGGTCTGGATCTGGTAGAGGTTGAGCGGCAGCTGCTTATAGCTGTTCACTTCGTAACGCACCAGCGCAGTGATCACCTCTTCGTGGGTCGGGCCCAGTACGAAGGGACGGTTGTGACGGTCGGTCAGACGGCACAGCTCGGGACCGTAGTCATCCCAGCGGCCGGACTCCTGCCACAGCTCGGCAGGCTGAACCACCGGCATGGAGACTTCGACGGCACCAGCATTGTTCATCTCTTCGCGAACAATGTTCTCGATTTTCTTCAGTACCCGCAGACCGGTTGGCAACCAGGCATACATGCCGGAGGCCAGTTTACGGATCATCCCGGCGCGCAGCATCAGCTGGTGGCTGACAACTTCAGCGTCGGAGGGGGTTTCCTTGAGAGTGGAAAGCAGATATTGGCTGGTACGCATCGCGGTAGACCTTAGCTAGAACGGGCGCGGGGCCCAGGATAATTTCAAGGGCGGAATTTTAACAGGCTGGGCGTTGCGGCCCAAGGGCTAAATTTGCCGCAACCCGAAAGGTGACAACGCCCGGCAGATGGCCAGGGGCAATGACCATTGCAACAAGCAGGCTTTTTATGCCTGCAATTTGGCCGGATCTCCGCTAAACTCTGCCACCTTTTCTCGATGGGCATGGCTTTGCTGCGTTCATCACCCCCCATTTTTAGTACTTTTGGAGCCGCTCATGCCGTTAGTGGGACATCAACACCAGATCGAGATCCTGGAACTGACCGACAAAGGAGATGGCAAAGGACGCCTGTTCGATCGCCCCCTGTTTGTCGAAGGTCTGCTGCCCGGTGAGCAGGCGCTGGTGGAGCTGACCGAGGTCAAGCCGAACTATCTGCACGGCAAGGTTGCCGAGCTGCTCCAGCCCTCTGCCGATCGGGTTGCCGATTTCTGCCCCAACACCGAGTGTGGTGGCTGTCAGGTACGTCCGCTGGCCTATCCGGCCCAGCTCAAGCTCAAGCAAGCACTGGTGCAGAGCGCACTGGAGCAGGTCGGGCTGGGTGACACCCCGGTCAAGGATATCCTTGGCATGGAAAGCCCGTTCGCCTATCGCAACAAGGCGCAATATGCGGTGCGTGGCTGCGATGCCGGTGCCGAGATCGGTTTTTATCGCAAGCACTCCCACGATCTCATCACCGCCGATGACTGTGCGGTGCAGGATCCGCTGCACGTCGAGCTCAACGCCCGGGTGCGCAACTGGATGCGCGAGCACGACATCGCCGCCTATGACGAAGTAAACCACAGCGGCTGCGTGCGCAACCTGATGACCCGCAAGGGCTTCAAGAGCGGCGAGCTGATGGTGGTGCTGGTGACCCTGGGCGAGGAGCTGCCGTTCGAAGCCGAGCTGCTGGCCGCCCTGAGCGATCTGCCGGTCACTACCCTGGTGCAGAACATCAACGATGAGCGCACCAACCGCATTCTGGGTGCCACCAACCGGGTGCTGCTCGGCGAAGGGGTGATCCGCGACAAGATCCATGAGCTCGAGTTCGAGATCTCGCCGCTCTCCTTCTTCCAGAACAACCCGACCCAGACCGATGTGCTCTACTCCAGCGCCCTCGAGTATGCCGAGCTGACCGGCAACGAGACGGTGTTCGATATCTATTGCGGTATCGGCACCATCTCCCTGTTCCTGGCTGGCAAGGCCGCCAAGGTCGTCGGGATCGAGTCGGTGGAGAGCGCCATCAGCGATGCCCGTCGCAACGCCGCCCTCAACGGCATCGAGCACACCGAATTCCACGTCGGCAAGGCAGAGCAGCTGATGCCCGAATTGCACGCCCAAGGCGTGACCGCTGACGTGGTGGTAATGGATCCGCCGCGCAAAGGCTGTGACAAGGCGGTGCTGCAGACCCTGGTCGCCATGGCGCCTCGTCGTCTGGTCTATGTCTCCTGCAACCCGCAGACCCTGGCCCGCGATCTCGCCTGGCTGGTCAAGCAGGGCTTCGTGCTGGATGAGGTGCAACCGGTCGATATGTTCCCGCACTCCATGCATGTGGAAGCGGTTGCCCGCCTGAGCTTGCCCGCCAAGGCATAAGTCGCCCCCGACTCTTGCCCATAAAAAAACGACGCCAGCTGGCGTCGTTTTTTTATCTCTGCAATCGGCGGATGGGCGATTAGCTGGCGCTCTGGCGCACCTCGGCGGCGATCTGGTCGAGCAGCTGTTGCCAGCCCTGACCCAGCTCGTTCACCAGCGCGTTATAGCCATCGGCCGGCAGTACCCGCTCCTGACGGAAGGGGGCATCGCGCAGCACGGTGCCATCTTCCGCCAGCAGGCGCCAGCGGCCGCTCAGCACGGCGCTGCCGTCATGACGGCCCTGAAAGCGCTCCACCAGAATGGTCAGCACCGGCCCCTTGCGGGCGCCATCCTGCCGCACCACCCAGCCCGGCAGGCGGTTGGAGAGGCCATTGAGGGTGAGCTGGTTGAGTTGATCGTCCAGCGCACCCGCCCAGCGATGGTACTCGGTGAAGTGCAGCTCTTGCCCTTCCAGCTGATAGACCAGGCTGATCCGGTCGAGCTGGCTGGCCAGCGCCACCGGGCGCAGCACCAGCTGGTGCTGCGGTTGGGCCGGGGCCGTCACGGGTTGCTGACTATCGGCATCGAGCGAGTAGTAGTGCAGGCTTGGTTGGCTGCTGCAACCCGCCAGCAGGCCCAGCAGGGCCAGCGTCAGGATCTCTTTTTTCATTGTTTGCCTCGCTTGGGCTCAGGGTCCGATGGATGCGCGCGATCGAAGATCAGCGAGCTGGGCTGTTCGTTGAGGGAGTGCACCAGCGGCTGCAGTTCGCGCATCAACTGATTGAGGGTCTGCACCGACTGACGCAGATCCTGATTGGTCTGCGACTGGGCATCATAGGCCTGCAAGGTCTCCTGCAACTGCTTGAGGCTCTCGTTGAGCGAGGCGGGCAGCTGCTGGGTGGAATCCTTGGCAGTGAGCTTGTTCAGGTTGGCGCTGACTGCACTGATGTTCTTCAGGGTGCCATCCAGGGTGGTGAGTGACCCGTTGACCTTGGTCAGGGTGGTTGCCATGTCCATGTCGACAAACTTGTCGAGGATGAGGTTCACCTTGCGCTCGATCTGATCCAGCCCGCCCTGCACGGTGGGGAAGACCTGATAACCGGCCAGCTTGGCCTGTTCGAAACGTGGCGCGTCCGGATAGAAGTTGAGGTCGATGATCTTGCCGCCGGTCAGCAGGCTCGAGGTCTTGAGGCTGGCACGCAACCCCTCCTTGAACTGCTTGCCGAACAGGGCGCGCCATTGATCCTTCTCCGCCTTGGCATAGCGGTGGGAGAGGCGCTGTACCTCGATGCGAGCCAGCACCGGGATCTGGCGGCTCTTGAAGATCTGCACGCCCTTGTCCTCGATGAGGTAGGGGGCGGAGATGACGGTACCGACCCGAATGCCGCGATACTGCACCGCCGCGCCCGGGTGCAGGCCACCCACGTTGTCATCGAACAGGAAGACGTAGTCGATGAACTGATCCAGACTACCGGCCAGCACGCTCGCCTCATCCTGGAACAGGGTGAACCCTTCCATCTGTTTGACCGGTTCGCCAGGGGCCCAGCCGGGTGGCAGACCCATGGTGATGCCGCCATCGATCAGGCTCTCCAGCGAATCCATCTTCACCTTCATCCCCTCGCTGCTCATGGAGACCTCGAAGCCCGGGGTCATCCAGAAGCGGGAGTTGCTGCTCACCAGAATGTCATAGGGGGCGTGGATGAAGATTTGATACTGCATCTCGCTCTTCTCGGGCAGGAACTTCGCCTCTTCTACCTGACCTATGGTGAAGCCCTGATAGTTGATGGGGGAGCCTTCCCCCAGCGCGCGGGTGTCGCGACTACTGAGGGTGAGACGCAGCCCCTTGGCATCGAGGGAGGCGAGCGGCGGTTTGTCCAGCATGGCGTATTCGTCCCGCGCCCGACCTTTCTTGCCGGGGGCGAGCTCGATATAGGCGCCGGAGAGCAGGGTGCTCAGACCCGATACTCCTTCACGGCCCACTCTGGGCTTGACCACCCAGAACTGGCTGTCACCGCGCAGCATGCCGGAGGCCGCATTGGTCAGCCGTCCTTTCAGTACGGCATGGCTGTAGTCATCGCTCAGCTCGACGGCCTCGATGCGGCCGACGTCCACTTCGCGGGAACGGATCACCGTCTTGCCAGCGACTATGCCCTCGGCAGTGGCGACTGTCAGGGTGAAACTCGGGCCCTGGGAGTACCAGTGCTGGAACAGCATCCAGAGACCGATGAACAGTGCCAGCAGGGGCACCATCCAGATTGCGGCGGCAGAGCTCAGAAAGTCAGAGCCCGGTTTCCACCTTTTTTTACGCTCACTCACGTTCGCGTTCTCCTTGTTGTAAATCCCAGATCAGGCGGGAGTCGAAACTCATGGCGGCGACCATGGTGATCAGTACCACACCTGCAAATGCGACGGCCGCAGGGCCGGGGTAGATGGCCATCAGATTGTCGAGCCGGATCAGGCCCGCCAGAATGGCCACCACGAAGACGTCGATCATCGACCAGCGTCCGACAAATTCGGTCATGCGATAGAGTTTGAGCTTGCCGAGGGGGGAGGTGACATTGCCGCGCTGCACCATATAGCAAAGCCAGAATAGCGCCAGTATTTTCACCAGCGGCACCACCACGCTGGCGAAAAAAATCACCGCCGCTATGGGGTAGGAGCCCATGGCCCAGAGCAGCACCACACCGCCTAGGATGGTGGAGGGGCTGTCATCACCGAGAAACACCGTATCCATGATGGGATAGACGTTGGCCGGAATGTAGAGAATGGCGGAGGTAAACAGCAGCGCCCAGGTACGGTTCAGGCCGCCCGGCTTGCGGGTATGCAGCTTGCCGCCGCAGCGGGAGCAGCTGTGGCTACCCGCCTCGCTCAGGGCGCCACAGATATGGCAACCCACCAGACCGGATTCCAGCGCGCCCGCTTCCGGGTCGATATCCCGCGCCTCGGTCGGGCCGAACAGCCGCTGCCACAGCCACATCTGGTCAAGCGAGGAGATCATCTTGATGAGCAGCACGGTGTAACCGACGAAAGCCCAGAATGACAGCCCCATCTTGATGTCGGCCATCCCCATCAGCTTGACCAGCGAGATGAGCACCCCCACCAGAAAGACATCCACCATCAGCCAGGGTTTGATCCGGCAGAGCAGACGGCCGAGGGAGCGCAGGGCATTGCTGTGCAGATCTTTATCGACCCGCCACAGCACCAGCATGATGGATCCCATATAGACCAGCGGCAGGCCGATCAGGGTCAGGCTCAGTACCGCGCCGAGAAACAGATAGCCCTCATCCACCAGGGTGGTGATGCTCTGCAAAAAGGTCATCTCCTGGCCCACCCCTTTGGCCGAGAAGGACATAAAGGTAAAGGCATTGGCGAGCACGAACATGATGAGTGCCGCGAACCCGTAGGAGATCGGCCGCAACTCCTGCTGTGGCAGGTGGCGACTCAGGGTGTGTCCGCAACGGGGGCAGCAGCTGGCCTGTCCCACCTCGAGCGGTGTGGCCGGTATCAGCAGGTCACACTCTTCGCAGGCAGTGGCATCATGGACATAGGTGGTGTGGTGTTGGTGTGAAACCGGATGCAAGATAAAACCCCAGATAAGGCCCGTGGTAGAGCCAGAGCTGGCGATTATCGCAGTTGTGCTGGTCAGCGACCAGCCCCCGGAGGCCGCTATTGCTGGCGGGAGTGAGAATGACTTTGACAAGCCAGTGCCCATTTAGCACAATCAAACGCCACTTTTTTTCCGCGGGACAATAATTTATGACAACTGAATCCCCCAGCTACTCCACGATTGAGCAAGCCTTCTCCCTTGGGAACGGGCAAGATTCTGCCCTCAACTGGTTGCGCAAGAACCGCAGTCAGGTCGCTATTTTTCTGGTGAGCGGCATCAAGCTGGAAGGCACCATCAGTGGGTTCGACCAGTACAGCGTGCTGCTGACCGATGCTCATGGTAACCAGCAGCTGGTCTACAAGGCCAAGATCTCCACCATCGCCATGCACACCGGCCGTCCGCAGGTGAATATCCAGCGTGCTCGCAAGCCACGTGTCTCCATGGCGCCGCGCCCCCACGGTGCGCCGGGTCGTTATGACGACAATCAGGGCGGCGGCAACAACGAGTAATCGTCTGCCCCGCGCGCCCCGTTGACGCGCTCTGCGTCAGCGGCTGACGGAACCTGCTCTCATTTTCATTCATGTCCCGTATGAGAGCTGGTTCCGGTTATCGCCCCTTGCTGGGCGATATTTTTTTCCGCACTACGCGGTTATGCCAACCGGTTGACCCTCTTTGACCATGCAGGTCTGCATACCCGCCGCTTCTCCGGCCTGTACCCCGATACCGGTATCTTCAAACACCAGACAGCCTGATGGCTCGACCCCCAGCTTGCTGGCGACCAGCAGGAAGGTGTCCGGATTGGGCTTGTGCAGCTCCACATCGTCTGCGGTGACCACCACAGAGAAGTAGCGATCCAGCCCGGTGTTGCGCAGCACCGCTTCGGCGTTGACGCGGGGCGAGCCGGTGCCAATCCCCATCGGGATGACGCCATGATAGCGCTCGACCAGCGCCTGCATGGCCGGAAAGACGGTCGCCTTGTGCAGGTTGGCCACATAGTGGGCTGTCTTGCAGCGGGTGACTTCGAGCGGATCGAGGGGGATCTGCTGCTCCTGTGCGACCAGCAGGGCTATCTTGCGGCTCGGCATGCCCCCCAGCTCATAGAACCAGTCGGCGTCGAAGTGAAAGCCAAACTCGCGGGCAGTGTGTTCCCAGGCGGCGAGGTGCAGCGGCATGGAGTCGACCAGGGTGCCATCAAGGTCAAAGACCAGGCCTTGGAATCCGGAAAGGGTCATGGTACGGGTCAGTCTCTGAAAAAAGGGAGCCCATTCTAGCCAGTGGCTCCCCGCCTCGCCATCACCTAGCTGGTGAGAAACGCTTGCCCCCACATTTGTGACTGAAAATAGACGGGGGTGAGCTGTGCCGGATCGAGCTGATATTTGGGGGCAAGCTGTTCCAGCAGGGCCCAGTTGCCCTGTTCATAGGTGCTGACCAGCTGAAACAGATGAAAGAGTGGCCCTTCGTGCAGTTCGATGGCGCGCTGCACGCTCTTGGGCAGGTGGGCCATCAACGGCTCCGACAGCAGGGAGCCATCGAGCACCAGTCCCACCAGAAAGGCCCAGCTTGCCTCCGCTTTACCGAGGGCGGTGAGGGCAATCAACTCGCAGAAGCGGCCGCGGGCGATGGCCATGCGGGTGCAGGCCTCCGGCATGTGCTGGCTCACCCGGGCCAGACCGTTGATCAGCACGAACTTGCGGATCTCCTGCTCCCCCAGATAGGAGAGGGCGCGGGGTACCGAGGTGATGGGGGCGGCATGATCGAAGCCGGGGGCGTTGACGTAGGTGAGCAGCAGGCCGGGCAGCCAGGCATCCTGCTCCAGCAGGCGGGCTACCTGGGCGAAGGAGAACTCTTCGTGGCAGATGAGCTGAAGGATCTGCTGTACCAGCGCCATATCGGGCTGGTTGGCCCGCTGATTAACCAGCTCGGGACGGGCGAGAAAGCCGCCGGCAAAGAAGTCGACCCCCGCCTCCCGCAGCGGGAGAAAATCCGCCCAGGTTTCGATGTTCAGCGCCATCCGCTTGTGTTCGGTGGGCTGGCAGATCCCCTCTTCCCCCATCCAGTACACCAGCAGGCGGCTGGCGCCGAGCCAGCGCGGATCCCGGTTGGCGCCATGTACCGCCAGTCTGCGCCGACTGTCGCGCCACTGCTCCAGCACCGGGAACGAGTTGGGCTGGCGTTCGCTGGAGGCTTCAACCAGCGGGATCGCGTCCTGATCCAGCAGCAGGGGACGCTGTTCATCGAGCTGTTCGTGGGTGAAGGGCACCAGATATTGACGCCCCTGCGCCAGCAGGCGGCTATGTTGCGCCAGTGAAGGCCATTCGGCCGGTGAACTGAGCTGATAGTCGATGCCGTAGGCCACCAGAGCCAGGCGACGATTGAAGATGGGGTAGCGACGCAACAGCATGGGATCACCGATAGGCCAGAGTGCGGGCCCTCCCTTGTGACTTGGCGTGGTAGAGCGCCTGGTCAGCCTGTTCGGTCAGTGTCTGCCATGCTCCGTCCAGGGAGGGAACCAGATAGCTAAAGCCTATGCTAACCGTAATGAAATCAGCAACCCGCGAGGCGGGATGGGGCATTTTCAAGCGGGCAAGACCATCGTGGATCCGCCCGGCCAGCTGTTCGGCCTCACCGGGTTGGGGGGCGCAGAGCAGAATGACGAACTCCTCCCCGCCGTAACGGGCGACCAGATTGGTGCAGCGCCGCTCTGCATCCCGCAGCACATGGGCCACTTGTTGCAGGCAGAGATCCCCTTTGGCATGGCCGAAGTGGTCGTTGTAGGCCTTGAACTCGTCGACGTCGATCATCAATACCGCCAGCAGGTTCTGGGTGCGCCGTGCCCACTCCCACTCCCGCTGCATGGTGATGTCCCACTGGCGCCGGTTGGCGATGCCGGTGAGGGGATCTTCCAGCGACAGCAGGGAGAGGCGGTGATTGGCCTCCTCCAGCGCACGGTTGGTCTCGGCCAGCTGCATGGTGCGCTCGGCGACCCGGGCCTCCAGCTGGCGGTTGAGGGTTTCCAGCTGCTCCTGAGTGCGCTGGCGGATCAGCAGTTGTGACAGAATGGCGGCGTACTGTTTGAAGATCTCGCTCTGATAGGCTTTGAGCGGACGGTGCCAGAGCAGGTTGTCGGCGGCGATCCAGCCGATGGGGGTGGTGCCATCCCACAGCGATACCATGGCGTTCCAGCCACGGCCCACTTGCTGCTTCTCGTAGTAGAGGGGGGTATCTTCCATCACCAGCACGTAATCCTTGCGCCTGAGCGCCTCTTGCACCGTGGGGTGATCAGGAATGGGGCTGATGAAGTTGTGTTCATCCATCAGCTCGCCCTCTTCGCTGGTGCCCCAGGTGCCGCGCATGGTCTTGCCATCGGGTTCGATCAGGAAGATGGCAACCCGATCGAATTGCAGCTCCTTGCGGGCCAGCAGCACGGCATCCCGCAGCAGATCGTTCTCGCTGCGACTGCGGGAGAGGGTGACGCTGACCATGTGCAGCGCCTGCAACATGGTGAGGAAGGAGCCTTGCAGTGCCTGACTCTGTACCAGATCTGTCTGGGTATGGAGCCGCTGGTCCCGCTCCTGATTGACCTGGCTGGAGAGCAGGTGATTGCTGAGCTCGGCAGTCAGATAGTGGATAAGGAGCTGGATGCCCTGACGCTGGTGGGAGGAGAGGCGATCGATGCGGCGGCGGGTCTCCAGATAGATGACCCCTTCCAGTTTCATGTGACGCTTGAGAGGGAAACAGGCGCGTAACTGCGGCTGGGCCGGCTCCACATTTTCGCCGGGATCAGGCGGTGGTGGGAGCTGCTCGATCACCAGTTGTCCCTTCTCCATCGCCTTGTCGATCAGGTGGTGGGGCAGGGTCAGTTGGCCGAGATGGGCGAGATCAAGCGTGGTCAGCCCCTGATCGAGCTGAAAGCTGTAGAGCTGCGGTTCGGGGGCTTTTAGCCAGAGGTAGAGGCGTTCGGCATCGGTCTTTTCACGGATGGTGGCGAGGCTCACTTCGCATAACTGAGCGAAGTTGGTGAAGTGTTCCGGGTCCCATTCCTGCATACCAATATCCCTTGGATTGTACCCAAGCGAGTATAGACATATTTCTCCTTGATTAATATGTCAGAAAGGAGAGGCGGCGCACATAACCGTTGCTTTCAGCCCTGCTGGTGGAGACATTCACTGCGTTCTCTGCCAATCGTGGCTAGAACTGTGTGCCATAACGGTATCTATGGCAGCTTGTAGGGCGGGATGCCGGGCAAAAAAGAGCCCGCACGATGGCGGGCTCTCGGGCAGATCAGATGATTCTGCGCGGCTTATTCTGCCTTGGGGGCAGCCTCAGCGGTCGTTTCACTGCTATCGGCTGGCGCACTCTCGGTCGCCGGGGCTTCCGGTGCCGGACCCGGTACCAGATCTACCGCCGGTTTGGCGATGAGAGAACGGGTCTCTTCCACCGCTTCGGTCAGCTTTACCTCGATGATCTGGCCAAGTTCATAGACCACTTCGGTCTTGTCCAGATAGACGCGGCCGTTGTCCCAGTTGCACTCCAGTCGATCCTTGTTGTCGAGAATATGGCGAGCAGGCAGGAAGACCACGGCGCCGTTCTCCTGCAGACGCAGCTTGAGACCGGCACGCATCACGTCGATGATCTCGGCGTTGAACACCTTGTCGGTGCCAGCATCGGCCTTGAGGTAGCGAACATAGAGCCAGTCGCCGATGTCGCGCTCCACCATGCGGTGCAGACGGCGGCAGGCGGTCAGATGCTCTGTAAGCTCGGTGCTCGGGCGCTCACCCGGGGTCTTGCCGGCGATGACGGCTTTGAGCAGACGATGGTTGACCATGTCGCCGTATTTACGGATCGGGGAGGTCCAGGTGGCGTAAGCATCCAGACCCAGACCGTAATGGGCGCCCGGCTCGGAGGACATCAGCGCATAGCTCTGGAAGCGGCGGATCTTGCCATCCAGCCAGCGGGTGTCGAGGTTGTCGATCCAGCGGCGCAGGGCGCAGAAGCCGGAGAGGCTGGCGATCTCGTCGCGCTCGAACGGGGCTTCGGCACTCTTCAGCAGGTCGATGGCGCCGTCGAGGGACTCTTCGTCAAAGCCGGTGTGAACGTTGAAGATGCCGTAACCGACGCTCTTGCCCAGCACGCGACCGGCGCAGATGTTGGCGGCGATCATCGACTCTTCCACCATGCGGTTGGCGATGCGGCGTGGCTCGACGTGGATGGCCAACACTTCGCCATTTTCGCCCAGCTCGAAGTCGTAGTCGGGACGATCCGGGAATACCAGCGCATGTTCGGTGCGCCACGCGATGCGTGCTTCGGTCATCGCCTTCATCAGCGGCAGCTGGGCCAGTACGCCTGCGTCGATAGACAGCTCTTTGCCATGCTCGGCCCAGTCGGAGACGTCGTCATAGTTGAGACGGGCGTGGGAGCAGATGCGGGCGGCGAAGAACTCGGTCTCCTCCAGTAGCAGACCATCTTCGGCGATGAGCAGACGGGCGCACAGGGTGTTGCGCTCCTCGCCCTCTTTCAGGGAGCAAAGCTCGTCGGAGAGGGTGCGCGGGATCATCGGCACGTTGCGGCCCGGCATGTAGACGGTAAAGGCGCGCTGGGCGGCTTCCTTGTCCAGCTCGCTCCCTTCGGCCACATAGGCGGTCGGGTCAGCGATGGCGACCAGCAGCTCCCAGCCGTTGTCCAGCTTGGTGATGGCCAGCGCATCGTCCATATCCTTGGTCTTGGCACCGTCGATGGTGAAGAAGGGGACTGCGGTCAGATCGCGACGGGGCAGCTCTTCCTCTTCGATCACCTTCCACTCCGGCAAATCAGCTGGCTCGACCTGGGCCAGATTGTGGCGTGCCAGCACCACCCACCAGGGCACATTGTGATCTTCCTGGGCGGCGATCTTCTGGATGATCTCGGCCGAGAAGTTGCCATCGACCAGCGCGTGGCGCTTGAGGGTAGCCACCACCCAGTCACCTTCCTTGAACTCTTTCTCATCCAGGCCCTTCTTGACGCGGGCCTTGATGGCATCCTTGATCAGCGGATGGTCGGCGACCACGTTGAGGCGGTCGCGGAACATCTTGACCCGGGCCACGAAGCGGGTGACGGACTGCTCCAGCAGGGTATCCGGCTCGGCCACTTCCTTCTCTTTTTCGGTGCGGATCAGGGCGGTCACCCGGTCACCGTGCATCACCTTCTTCATGTAGGGAGGCGGCACGAAATAGCTGGTCTTCTCATCGACTTCCAGAAAGCCGAAGCCCCGGTCCGAGGCGCGGATCACACCCTCTTTCTTCGGGATGTTTTCGCGGATTTGTTGCTTGAGCTGGGCCAGCAGCGGATTGTCTTGGAACATAAGTGAGGAACCTGAAGTGAAAACCTGGGTGGAGACCTGATGAAGGATCGCCCAGCACTATACGTTTTTAGCCCTGCAAAGCCAAGGTGAATGGCCTGCTCAGCGTGGTTTCAACTGCGATCTGGCATGGTCGATAAGGCGTTGGGAGAGCTGCTTGTGAACCCCTTTTTCCAGTACCCAGCGGTGCCAGTAGAGGCGTTCCGTCAGGACGTGGTCGGGACTGAGGTTGAGCAGTGACCCGCCTGCGAGCTGGCCTCTTATCTGCAATTCGGGAATGAGACAGTAGGCCAACCCCTGCTCGGCCATGGCGACGAAGGCCTCTGACGAGTGGACCGTATGGCAGGGGTAACCGCCCGGCTCCAGCCCGAAGTGCTCCCTCATAAAGCTCACATGCATGTCATCGCGCTGATCGAACGCCACCGCCGGTGCCTTGGCCAGCGCCTCACGAGTCAGGCCGCGAGGGAAGTGGCGGGCTACGAAGGCGGGGCTGGCGGTAAGCAGATAGTTCATCTCACCGAGCTCGTCGACGCAGCAACCCGCCAGCGGCTGGGGATGCAGGCTGACCGCGCCAAAGGCCTGACCCTCGCGGACCTTGTCGAGGGTGCGGCTCTCGTCATCGACCTGCAGGTTGAGTTCGATGGGGTGCTGTTTCAACAAGGGGGCAATGGCGGGCAAAAACCAGGTGGCCAGGCTGTCGGCGTTGACTGCGATGCTGATCCGGATTGGCCCCTGCGGCTCATCGGGAGTCAGCTCCCCCGCCAGTTCGAGTTCGAGCTGGTGTACCTGCCGATAGTGGGCCAGCAGTTTCTGGCCGAGTGGCGTGGCCTGCAGCGGCTGGCTGCGAATGAGTAGCGGCTCGGCAAACTGCTGTTCCAGCTGCTTGATCCGCTGGGAGATGGCCGACTGGGTGATATGGAGCGACTTGGCCGCCCGATCGAAGTTCTGCTCTTGCAGTACCGCATCCAGCGCCCGCAGCAGTTTGTAATCCAGCTCTTTCATCTTCTCCCCCTTCCGTTGCCCAAGGGCTGACTCTACGTCACTCGGCAGGGGACAACAATGGGCGGTGGAAGGGGCGTTGCGCTGTGATCTTTGACAGTAGTGGTCAGGCCATTGAGGGAGGATACTCTCTGGTGCCGCATGGGGTAGCCCTGCGCAGATCGTAGCGACATCTTTATCCCGGGTCTGTTTTCCCGGGATTTTTTATGAGTGAACTGCCAACACTGGTGACGGTTGCTGCTGTGGATAATGGCTGGTTTGATAATGGCCCAGCAGAGGTTGGGAGACCGCCTGCGCGAAGCGCTCATCCAGATGGAAGCGGATGCCAACGCCCCTTACCGCCCCCAGATCGACCGCCTGACGATGACCGAGCCGCTCGATGGGTAGGCCAAGTCGGCGGAAGATGCGCTCCACCGGCAGGCTGACGACGGCGACCAGCTCGCGGATCCCGTGGGCATGGGCGAAGGCATAGACCTCGCGGAAGATGACACAAGTGAGTTCACTGACGCCATTGCTCATGCGCGGTGCGCGCTGGGCATCGATAGCCAGACGGGTGAGTTCCCAGACATCGGGGGTGCGTGGCGCGCTTTCACCGGCAAGGGCGGTGGGGAAGATGGTGGGCAGCATATAGGCATCGGCACAGTTGAGCAGACGAATACAGCCACACAGCCCTTGTTCGTCCTCGATCAGAACCCAATGGGTGTCTGGCGTGTCGAAGCTGTCACGCTCCAGGCCCCGATGAGACTCGACATCCCAGCCTAGCCGGTCGGAAAAGACGCGATTTCGAAAGCGATAGAGTTCATTCTCCACCTCGTTTCGTGGATGTTCTCTCAATTTTCCTTTAAAAACCAACATTATGGACCCTCTATCTTGCTATTCGCCGTTATAATCACATGTCTGGCCAAGGGGGCTTTCATATGAACAGAGACCAACTGCTTGAGTACCTCGAACATTTCACTTCGGTGACGGACGGCAATCGTCTGGCCGAACTGATCGGTCGCTTTACGCTCGGGATGGGCTATGACTACTATCGCTTCGCCCTGATCCTGCCGATGTCGATGCAAAGGCCCAAGGTGGTGCTGTTCAACCAGTGCCCCGATTCCTGGGTTCAGGCCTATACCGAAAACAACATGCTGGCGTGCGATCCGGTGATCCGGCTGGCACGCAAGCAGACGCTGCCCATTTACTGGAACCGCCTCGATGAGCGGGCCAGTTTTCTGCAGGAGGGAACCATGGACGTGATGGGGTTGGCAGCCGAGTTCGGTTTGCGTAACGGCATCTCCTTCCCTCTGCACGGCGCTGCCGGGGAGAACGGGATCCTCTCCTTCATCACCTCCGAGCGGGCCTCGAGCGACCTGCTGCTGGAGTCCTCGCCGATCCTCTCCTGGATGTCCAATTACATCTTCGAGGCGGCCATTCGGGTGGTGCGTTTCAGCATGATGGACAGTGCGGGGAAAGACCCCTTGACCGAGCGCGAGACTGAGTGCCTGTTCTGGGCCAGCGAAGGGAAGACCTCTAGCGAGATCGCCTGCATCCTCGGGATCACGGAGCGCACGGTCAATTACCATCTCAATCAGGTCACCCGCAAAACCGGCTCCATGAACCGCTATCAGGCCATTGCCAAAGGGGTTAGTACGGGGCTGTTGCTGCCCAATCTGGAGCAAGTCGTGGTTACCAACTTCCCCAGATTGCTGCAGTAGGCTGAGCCCGCAGGCGCAACAGATTCTCCTGCCGCACTCTGAGGGTCACAATTGTCAGATCCGGTAATTGACAAGGGCTGGAACAGCAGCGGGTATGCCGGTTTTTATTAGCAAAATGAATCAATCAGTAAATCAATGAATTTCTAAGAAGGAACCTCCATCGCTATAGTGCCGCTCATTCATCATTTCGAACGGTGCTCTCCATGATGCTCGCAACGACACTGCAAGGCTTCACCATCGGTCTGGCCATGATCATCCCCATCGGCGCCCAGAATGCCTTTGTGCTGAGCCGGGGCATCCATCGCAATCACCATCTGCTGACGGCCACGCTCTGCAGTTTCTGCGATCTCACCCTGATTGCTATCGGCGTATTTGGCGGAGCCAATGTGCTGGCCGCCAGCCCCCTCGGCATGGCGCTACTCACCTGGGGTGGCGTGCTGTTTCTCGGCTGGTTTGGTGGCCGTTCCCTGCTCAGTGCCTGGCGCGGTAAGGGGGATGGACTTGCCGATTCTGCTCAGCAGATGGGGGCCAAAAGCGTGCTGGCGATGACGCTGGGAGTTACGCTGCTCAATCCCCACGTCTATCTCGATACCCTGATGCTGCTCGGCTCCCTTGGCAGTCAGGTGAGCGAGTCCCTGCGTCCGGCCTTTGCTGCGGGGGCCATGCTGGCCTCGCTGGTGTGGTTCTACTCGCTGGCGCTGGGGGCTGCGGCACTGGCGCCCTGGTTGGCCCGCGGCCGGGTGCAGCAGGGGATCGATCTGCTGGTTGGCATCATCATGCTGAGCCTGGCTGTTCAACTGGCCATAGGACGTTGAGGAAGTTAAGGCGGCAGGAATGAGCGACCGGTAACAAAAAGATGCCACTCACATGAGTGGCATCTTTGCTATTGAAAGGGGTCAGACCCTGAACTGGGAGAGCAGGCGCTGTTGCAGCAGGCTGGCTTGATGGAGCGAGGAGGCGAGCTGCAGGCACTCCTGTGCCTCCTGTTCGCCGGTTCTGGCTTGCAGACTGATACCGGAGACCTTGTCAGAGGAGTGGCTCAGGGTGTGTGACAGTTGCCCGGTAGCCACGGCTACCTGCTGCACCATGTCGGCCAGCTGGTCGATGGCGCCTTCCACCTTGAACAGGATCTGCTTGGTGTTCTCGGAGTCCTGCATGCCGGACTCCACCGTCTTGAGGTTGCGTTGCATCATCAGATAGGCGGTCTCGGTCTGCTGCTGGATACTGCTGATCACCTGGCTAATTTCGGCGCTTGATGTTGCGGTGCGATTGGCCAGGGTGCGCACCTCGTCCGCAACCACCGCAAAGCCACGCCCCATCTCCCCCGCGCGGGCCGCTTCGATGGCCGCATTGAGGGCAAGCAGGTTGGTCTGCTCCGAGATGCCGCTGATGGTGGAGATGATCTGGCCAATCTGACCCGCCTGCTCCTTGAGGGAGTTGATGGCGATGGCACACTCGCTCACCTCCTGTACCACCCGTTGCATGCCCGCGCTGGCGGAGGCGACATACTGGCTGCTCTCGGTGGTCAGCTGGCGCACCTCGTTGGCATTGTGGGCCGCCATGCTGCAGTTGTCCGAGATACCGGTGGCGACTTGCACCATCTGCTCACTGTCGTGGTGCAGGGCCAGCGCATGTTCGGCGGTCTGGCGGCTGCTTTGGCTGATTGCCTCCACCCGGTTGACCGAGGTGTGAACGTGTTCGCTGATGTGCTGGTTGTTGTCCATGGTGGAGCTGATCATCTTCTGCAATTTCTCGATGAAACGATCCACGCTGTTGGCCAGCGAGCCTATCTCATCATCCCGTTGCAGGTTGATGCGGGCGTTGAGGTCCCCCTCGCCGGCGGCGATATCCTGCATTCGTTTGTCCACTTGCAGCAGCGGGGTTACCAGTTTGCGGGTCAGCCAGAAGCCGCAGAGGGTGACCATGATCAGGCTCAGCAACAGGCCACCCAGCAGCAGGATTCGGATCTGGCTGATGATGCCGTTGAGCTGGGCCACCTGATCCTCGACGGTGGCATCGCCACTCTCCTCGATGGCAACCAGCTGTTGTCGCAGCTCATCGGCACTGACCTCATAGGCGGACTGCTGGGCCTGATAGCTGCCGAGCGCATCGACCCACTGTCCCATCAGTTGCTGATGCCGGGCCAACAGAGCGCGATACTCTGCCGACAGTGTCTTGCCGGCAAATTCGCCGGTTCCCTCGATATCGAACAGCCCGGTGCCGAGCATGCTGTCGACCGCTTCGTGGTAGAAATCGGTCGCCTCTTTTAACTCGGCTTGGATCGCCTCTGTGACTCCTTGTCTGCGCATCTTCTCCAGCGCATAGAGTTGGCGCAAAAAGCCTATGTTGGACTCCATACCCCCGTCGGCCGCTTCCCAGCGAGTGGAGAGGCCGCTGTTCCAGCTAATGGTCTGGTCGGGGGATTGGGTCAGCGCCTCGACTGCCCCATCGCCGACCACCTCCAGCTGGGTCGAGAGGCGGGCCATCAGATCGGCGTTGTGATGCAGTGCCTGATCCACCTCGGTATAGGCGTGATAGAGCGCCAGCAGTTTCTCTTGTTGCTGTTGATAATCCTGCTTGTGCTGTTCCATGGTGGCAAGGGCTGCACCATCAATGAGCTGCCCCTGGCTGACCCGGGCCAGCGCGTCATCGGTCGCCGCCTTGGCAGCATCGAGTTCGGCGCGATTGAGCGGGGTTCCGTTTTGCATCTTCTGAATCTGTAGCTGTTGGTTGCCCAGCTCTATGGAGCACTCCATGGCACCGTCGGCGGTCTGCCAGGCGGCGCCCAGTACGTAGGAGAGCAGATTGGCTAGCCGCTGGCTGCCATACCAGCCAACGACCCCCATGCCCAGCGTACAGCCTAGCAATATGGCAAGACCCAGATTGGAGGTGGTAACAATTTTCATGTGATGGCCTTCCTTGGTATCGACATTGGCACCAGTTTCGGTTCCGAACGGGTTTAGTGTAGTGGTTTATCCCTCGCTCGGGGGCCGGTGCGGCGCTGAAACATCCCGTGCACTGGCTGCACCCGATCAAGCATGGTGGAAAATTGGATAAAAAGCCTCTCTGACTACGCGGGTGTTGCTGCCCTATGCTGGATACTTATCCAGTTATTCTTTATGCTATGAGCCAATTTACGAATAGTTGTATTGGTGAGGAGAGAGCCGTGATTGGTCGCTTGAGAGGCATTGTCATTGAAAAGCAGCCCCCCGAGGTCCTGCTGGAAGTGGGCGGGGTTGGCTATGAGGTGCAGATGCCGATGAGCTGCTTCTATGATTTGCCGGAGATCGGCAAGGAAGCGACCATCCATACTCACTTCGTGGTGCGGGAAGATGCCCATTTGCTCTATGGTTTCAACCACAAACAGGAGCGGGCACTGTTCCGCGAGCTGATCAAAACCAACGGAGTCGGCCCCAAGCTGGCGCTGGCTATTCTCTCCGGCATGACAGCTACCCAGTTTGTGCTGAGTGTCGAACGTGAAGAGATAAGCTCTTTGGTCAAACTGCCGGGAGTCGGCAAGAAGACCGCCGAGCGGCTGGTGGTGGAGATGAAGGATCGCCTCAAAGGCTGGGTCAGTCACGACCTCTTCTCCCCGGCCATGGTCACCTTGCCAGCCAGTGAGCCCGAATTGCGGGCACCGGATGTGACCGAGGAGGCGGCCAGTGCGCTGGTGGCCCTCGGTTACAAGCCGCAGCAGGCGAGTCAGATTGTCAGCAAGATCGCCAAAGAGGGGATGTCGGTGGAAGATATCATCCGTGAATCCCTGCGTAGCCTGGTATGAGGTAGTTGATGATTGAAGCAGACCGCCTCATCTCGGCCAGTGCTGCCCGTGAGGATGACATTATTGACCGGGCGATCCGCCCCAAGAAGCTGGCTGACTACACCGGTCAGGATACCGTCTGCGAACAGATGGAGATCTTTATCGAAGCGGCCCGTCAGCGGGGCGAAGCGCTCGATCACCTGCTGATCTTCGGCCCGCCGGGCTTGGGCAAGACCACCCTCGCCAACATCGTCGCCAACGAGATGGGGGTCAATATCAAGACCACCTCCGGCCCGGTGCTGGAGAAAGCGGGGGATCTGGCGGCGCTGCTCACCAACCTTGAACCGAACGATGTGTTGTTCATCGACGAGATCCACCGTCTCAGCCCGGTGGTGGAAGAGGTGCTCTATCCGGCGATGGAGGATTACCAGCTCGACATCATGATCGGGGAGGGACCCGCAGCTCGCTCCATCAAGCTGGATCTGCCTCCCTTCACCCTGATTGGCGCCACCACCCGGGCAGGTTCACTCACCAGCCCGCTGCGGGATCGTTTTGGCATCGTCCAGCGCCTGGAGTTCTACAACGTCAAAGACCTGACCGATATCGTCTCCCGCAGCGCCCGTTGTCTGGGGCTAGACATGACGGAAGATGGTGCCATTGAGGTCGCCCGTCGCTCTCGCGGCACGCCGCGGATTGCTAACCGTTTGTTAAGGCGGGTGCGCGACTTTGCCCAAGTGAAATCCGATGGCCGGATCGACGGCCCCATTGCTGCCCGCGCCATGGACATGCTGGATGTCGATAATGAAGGCTTCGACTTCATGGACCGCAAGTTATTGTTGGCTGTGATAGACAAGTTTATGGGGGGCCCGGTGGGTCTCGATAATCTGGCCGCCGCGATCGGGGAAGAGAAAGATACTATCGAAGATGTGTTGGAGCCTTATCTGATCCAGCAAGGGTATCTGCAACGTACACCCAGAGGACGGATTGCGACCACACGAGCCTACGCTCATTTCGGTCTTCAGCGACCAGATGAGAAGTAAAAACAGTCGTTTGAACATGAAACCGCCGTCAAAGGCGGTTTTTTATTATCCGGGCAAAAAAAAGCCCACGGCGGATGCGGTGGGCAAAGACAATTCAGGATGGATGTTCACAGACAGTGAGTGCGTCTGGACACAGACCGGAAAATAAACAGGTGAGCCGTCGCGAGCTCTCAGAGTCGGTTCAGTTGATAGAGCTGAACAAAGGAAAGCTTGTAGTAACGGATGGTTTTAGCAACAAACTTTTTCATCTTCGATTCCAATAGACAGGTTCAAATTGATCGTCGAATACGTACCGTGAACCCGGATTAACCGGCCTGTATCCAAGGGTATGCCCTCACTGCGAGGCGCATTGTAGGAGTTCGAATCGACCCCGGCAAACAAGAAAAATTGCACTCTTCAAATTAGTTTATCTAATGTCTTTATTGATGAAATTGGTTCGCATGAGTATGCATTCTTTGCAATTTTAAATTGAGTTTTCGAATCAGATTGCCTGACTCGGATAACATGGAAAAAGGCGCGTCATTCACGCTTTTCAAATTAAACCGAGCGGCGGGATGTTAAATTCTTAAATTGATTTAAATCAATGTTTTACGCTTTATCGTGTTTTGTGATCTGGCTCGCGTCAATAATCGTGAAATAGATTAAAAATGCCTTTCAAAGCCATGTATGGCGGGTCCTTTTACATTGATTTCAATCAAATAAAGGTGATATAAAAACCCGGTCATCATGGGCGAGAATAAATTTAGGCTGATTGTTTTGGAATTGTTAAACATTAGCTTTATTTGTGTTCTCGTATTGCCTTGTTGTTAATGCCAGTGGTTACTGAACGCGTTTTGTTGTGACACGTCCCAATAAGGCTCATTCGATAACCTCCAACGGAAGCTTTGTGCTTAAAACTTAAAATAGCCGTGCCAATAATCGGTGAGGAAACATCATGATTGCTGAGCATGTGGTAGACCTATCGCGGTTCCAGTTCGCTGCGACGGCCCTTTATCACTTTTTGTTTGTACCCCTGACGCTGGGAATGGCCTTTCTCCTGGCGATCATGGAATCCGTCTATGTGATGACCAACAACACCATCTACCGGGACATGACCAAATTCTGGGGTAAGTTGTTTGGTATCAACTTTGCCTTGGGGGTCACCACAGGTCTGGCCATGGAGTTCCAGTTCGGGACTAACTGGGCTTACTACTCCCATTATGTCGGCGATATCTTCGGGGCCCCGCTGGCTATCGAAGGGCTGATGGCCTTCTTCCTGGAGTCCACCTTCGTCGGTATGTTCTTCTTTGGTTGGGATCGTCTGAGCAAGCATCAGCATCTGGCTGCCACCTGGTTGATGGCGCTGGGTACCAACCTCTCCGCCCTCTGGATCCTGGTCGCCAACGGCTGGATGCAGAACCCGGTCGGTGCCGAGTTCAACTTCGAATCCATGCGGATGGAGATGATGAGCTTCGCTGACGTGGTGCTCAACCCGGTTGCTCAGGTCAAGTTCGTCCACACTGTGGCGGCTGGTTATACCTGTGGCGCCATGTTTGTGCTGGGTATCTCCTCCTACTACCTGCTGAAGAATCGTGATGTGGCGTTTGCCCGTCGCTCCTTCGCCATTGCCGCTGCGTTCGGTATGGCTTCCATCGTGTCCGTGCTGATCCTCGGTGATGAATCCGGTTACGAGACAGGTGAAGTGCAGAAGGTGAAACTGGCCGCTATCGAAGCTGAGTGGGAGACTGAACCTGCTCCGGCTGCCTTTACCCTATTCGGTATTCCGAATCAGGAAGAGATGCGCACCGACTACGCCATCAAGATCCCCTATGCGCTGGGCATTATCGCGACCCGTTCTCTGGACGGTCAGGTCACCGGTCTGAAGGATCTGAAGAGCGAGCACGAACTGCGCGTTCGTAACGGTATGACCGCTTACGACCTGCTGACCAAGCTGCAATCCGGTGACAAGTCTGACGAGACCCGCGCTCGTTTCGACGAAGTGAAGCAGGATCTGGGCTACGGTCTGCTGCTCAAGCGCTACACCAGCAACGTGACCGATGCTACCGACGAGCAGATTAAGGCCGCCGTGGATGACTCCATCCCGCAGGTACTGCCGCTGTTCTTCGCCTTCCGCATCATGGTTGCCGTCGGCATGCTGATGCTGGTGTTGATTGGTATGGCCTTCTATGACAGTGCCCGTCACCAGATCGGCAAGCGCAAGTGGCTGCTCAAGGGTCTACTGTGGGGTATCCCGCTGCCGTGGATCGCTATCGAAGCTGGCTGGTTTGTTGCTGAATATGGTCGCCAACCGTGGACCATTGCAGAGGTGTTGCCGACTTCCCTCTCTGCATCCAATTTGCCTGCAGCCGAGATCTGGTTCTCTCTGATCGGTATCTGCCTGTTCTATACCGTACTTCTGGTTATCGAGATGTACCTGATGTTCAAGTATGCCCGTCTTGGCCCCAGCAGCCTGAAGACTGGCAAGTATCACTTTGAACAGATCAAGGCATAAGGAGAGCGACCATGTTTGATTACGAAACTCTGCGTGTCATCTGGTGGGCTCTGGTCGGCGTGCTGCTGATCGGTTTTGCCATCACTGACGGCTTCGACATGGGGGTAGGCGCACTGCTCCCGTTCGTCGGCAAGAAAGATGTCGAGCGCCGTGTGATGCTCAACACCATGGGGCCGCACTGGGAAGGAAACCAGGTGTGGCTGGTCACTGCCGGTGGCGCCTTGTTCGCCGCTTGGCCGATGGTGTATGCCGCGACCTTCTCTGGCTTCTACATCGCGATGATCCTGACCTTGATGGCGCTGTTCCTGCGTCCGGTCGGTTTCAAGTACCGCTCCCTGCGTGCTGATGCCAAATGGCGCAGCAACTGGGACTGGGCCTTGTTCGCCGGCAGCGCCGTACCGCCCATCGTCTTTGGTGTGGCCTTTGGCAACCTGCTGCAAGGCGTTCCGTTCGAGTTTAACCAGTTCATGATGTTGACCTATCACGGCAACTTCTTTGGTCTGCTTAACCCGTTCGGCATTCTGGCTGGTCTGGTGAGCCTGTTCATGCTGCTCACCCAGGGCGCAACCTGGTTGATGATGAAGACCGACGGTGAAGTGCTGGCGCGTTCCCGCACTGCCGCCATGATCTGCTCACTGCTGACTCTGGTGCTGTTTGCTGCCGCGGGTTGGTGGGTAAGCGGTATGGAAGGGTATGTCATCGTCAAGGCTGCCGCGACTGACGCAGTATCCAACCCGATGAACAAGGAAGTTGTCCTGCAGGCTGGTGCCTGGATGAACAACTACACCCTCTATCCGTGGATGGTGGCTGCCCCTGTACTGGGCCTGGCCATGAGCCTGCTGACTGCGCTGTTTGCCCGCATGAACATCGGCTGGCTGGCGTTTACCAGCTCCTCGCTGGCGATTGCCGGGGTCATCCTCACTGCCGGTTTCTCCATGTTCCCGTTCGTGATGCCCTCAAGCCTTGAGCCGTCACTGAGCCTGACCATGTGGGATGCTACCGCCTCTTTCAACACCTTGCAGGTGATGACTGTGGCCGCAGCGATCTTCGTACCGATTGTGCTGGGTTACACCATCTGGACTTACATCAAGATGTTTGGCCGGGTAACCAACAAGCACATCGAAGATAACCAACAATCTCTCTATTAAGAGGTGCGCTGACAATGTGGTATTTCACCTGGATCCTGGGACTGTTGCTGGCCTGTGCATTTGGCATCATCAATGCGCTGTGGCTGGAACACACCGAGAACATGGATCGTCAGATCGATGAAAACAAGTGATCGACTCGCCAGGCTGGCCGCTCCACTGGAGCGGCAGCCGTGGCAGGGGTTGATGTTACTCGCGGCGGCCTTGTTGGCCGTCGCTATTTTACAGGCCCCCAATCTGATCGCGGCCAACACCAGCGAGCATGGTCTCTGGCTTGCTCCCTGGCTGATGTGGGCCGTCTGTTGTGGCGTACTTAACGGGCTTGGCTTTCATCTGAAAAGCCTGCCCGGACGTGTGCTGTTCAACCCCTGGCTCGCCTGGCCCAGTTTGTTGTATGGCCTCTGGCTGACACATTCATATTTCCTTTCATAAAAAACGGGGGGAGGCAGGATTTCCCTGTCTCCCCCTGCTTCTTTCCTATTCAGCCCTGCGCTATGATAGCCCCCCATCTGACTGTCGAATGGATCACAGATTGTTATGGGGGAAGTCTTTGAGTTTCCGGTGCGTGTCTACTACGAAGACACCGACGCCGGGGGCATCGTCTACAACGCCAATTATCTCAAGTTTATGGAACGTGCTCGCACCGAGTTTCTTCGTGCCAAAGGGGTCGAACAGGACGTCTGGCTGCAGGAGGGATATGCCTTCGTGGTGAGCCGAACTGAGATCGATTTCCGCTCGGCGGCCCGTTTTAATGAACTATTGAATGTATTAACGCAAGTGATTGAAGTGAAACGCGCATCCCTGCGCTTTTCGCAGCAGATCCTGGCGGCTGATGGACGACTGATCACCCAGGCCATGGTACAGATAGCCTGTGTCAGTCATCCGCAAATGAAACCTGTAGCTATACCTGAAAAAATCAAGGGAGTGCTGTTAAGTGCACGCTGAAATTTCGTTTATTGGCCTGTTTTGGCAAGCCAGCCTGTTGGTAAAACTGGTCATGATGACCCTGATGAGCATGTCTATTGTCTCGTGGGCGCTGATTATCCAGCGTTCAAAGGCGATCAAGGCGGCCAATCTTGCATCGGAACAGTTTGAAGATCGCTTCTGGTCAGGGGTCGATCTCAATCGCCTCTATCAGGAGTCCTCTTCCCGCCGCGATGATATCGAAGGCATGGAAGATATCTTCTACTCCGGCTTCAAGGAGTATGCCCGCTTGCTCAAGGCCGGTGCCCGTGGTCAGGATGCGGTGATGGATGGTACCTACCGCGCCATGCGCGTTTCCCTCTCCCGCGCGGTGGATGATCTGGAATCCAATCTGCCGGTGCTGGCGACCATCGGCTCCATCAGCCCCTATATCGGTCTGTTCGGTACCGTATGGGGGATCATGAACGCCTTTATCGCCCTGGGTCAGGTGCAGCAGGCCACCCTGCAGATGGTGGCACCGGGTATCGCGGAAGCGCTGATCGCTACCGCCATGGGTCTGTTTGCCGCTATCCCGGCGGTTATCTTCTACAACCGCTTCTCCAACAAGGTAGAGCGGCTGGAGAACGCCTACGCCAACTTCATGGACGAGTTCACCACCATTCTGAACCGTCAAATTGCACAGCAGCAGGGTGATCAGTAATGCAAACCTATCAGCGGATCCGGCGCAAAAAGGTGGCCGAGATCAACGTGGTTCCCTATATCGACGTCATGCTGGTGCTGCTTATCATCTTTATGGCGGTCACGCCGGTGATCACGCAAGGGGTCAAAGTGGATCTGCCACAGGCTGAGTCCGAGCAGTTGCCGGAAGATGCCAAGCCGCCCTTCATCGTCAGCGTCAATACCGAAGGCGAGTATGTTATCAAGGCTGGCGAAGCCGATGACGAGCCGGTGCCAAGTGGCACGCCAGAGGCGATGCAGCAATACATCACCGAAAAAGCCATGGGCTATCTGGCGATCAACCAGAATGCCCCCGTGGTGGTCGCGGGTGACAAGGCCGTGCGCTACGAAGAGGTGATCCTATTGATGGTGGCCCTCAAGAATGCGGGTGTGCCTCAGGTTGGCCTGATGACAGATCCGGTGAACTAACGGAGATGGATGTGAAGCGTGGTATTTCCGGTTATCTCATCGCGTCGTTTCTGCTGCACCTGATCATCGGCATCATCCTGTTTGTCGGGCTCGATTTCAGCAAACCGAAACGGCCCGAATCGAAGGGGCAGATCGTCAATGCCGTCATGCTCGATGAGAACTTCCTCAACGAACAGGCCAAGCAGATCCAGCAGCAGAAATCTCAGCCCAAGCCACAAAAGGTAGAGAAAGAGAAGGATAAGGAAGACACGGATCTCGCCAAGCGCGAGCTGGCTCAGAAACAGGAGCAGCTTCGCATCGCCGAGACCAAGCGCAAGCAGGCCGAAGAGGCGACTCGCAAGGCCGAGGCCGAGAAGCAGAAGAAGGTTGCCGAGCAGAAGCAGGCGGAAGAGAAGGCCCAAAAAGCCGAGGAAGCCCGCAAGCTGGAAGAGCAGAAGGCCAAGAAGGCCGAAGCCGAGCGTAAAGCGGCGGAAGCCGAGAGCAAGGCGTTGGCGCTGAAGAAGAAAAAGGAACAAGAGAAGAAAGAGGCCGAAGAGAAGGCCAAGGCGGCAGAAGCCAAGGCCAAGAAAGCGGAAGCTGACAAGAAGGCCAAAGCTGAAGCCGAGAAGAAAGCCAAGGCAGAAGCAGAGAAAAAAGCCAAAGCCGAGGCCGAGAAGAAGGCCAAGGAAGAGGCTGAGAAAAAGGCAAAAGCTGACGCAGAGAAGAAAGCCAAGGCCGAGGCCGAAAAGCAGGCCAAGATCGCGGCTGAGCGCAAGCGTAAAGCCGCCGAGCAGGCCAAGCTGCAAAAAGAGATGGAAGAGATGATGCAGCAGCAGCTGTCGGCTGAGGCCAATGCCCGCAGTCAGGCGGCATCTGCAGCAGCCCAGGGCGAAGTCGACAAATATGCGGCGCTCATCAAGGCCACTGTTGAGCGGTATATGATTTTGGATCCCACCATGCGGGGTAAAACATGTACTATCGGCGTACGTCTTGCGAGCAGTGGCTTTGTCATATCGGTAGATAACGGCCAGGGTGACCCGGCGGTTTGTCGTTCCGGTAAGGCGGCTGTTCTGAAAGCCAATCAACTGCCTGTGCCCAAGGATCCTGCGGCATTCGAGATGTTGAAGGAATTTAACCTGAAGTTAGAACCGAGTATCTAAGCGTGATAAAACGAGGTTGCTTGCCTCCGGTTGGCAACCTCTCGCCGAGAAAGGAATTTAACCTCTCATCTATATTGGAACCGAGTATTTAAGCCATGATCAGAAAAGTATTTTTTGCTTTGGTTGGCTGTTTGTTGCTGGGCCAGAGTGCCCAGGCGGCCCTGGACATCGTCATCACCGGCGGTATTGATAGCGCACGCCCCATCGCTGTCGCCCCCTTCAAGTGGGAAGGTAACGGGCAGTTGCCGCAGGACATCGCGGAAGTGGTCTCCAACGACCTGATGCGCAGCGGCAAGTTCAAGCCGCTGGCCCGTGGCCAGATGCCGCAGACCCCGAGCAGCAGCAGCGAGATCAACTTCGCTCCCTGGGCCTCCCAAGGGGTTGAAGCCGTGGTGGTAGGTTCCATTTCGGCAGTCGGTGACGGCACCTACAAGGTCAACTTCGAGCTGGTCGATGTGCTGAAAGGCCAGCTGGCCAAGGCACAAGGTGGCGAGAGCAACGGTTACATCCTGGATAGCCGTATGGCGACCATCCCGGGTGCCCAGATGCGCCAGTTTGCCCACCGTATCTCCGACATCGTCTATGAGCGTCTGACTGGCGAGCGCGGTGCCTTCCTGACCCGTCTGGCTTACGTCTCCGTACAGCAGGGTACCCAGTTCCCGTATCAGCTGCGTATTTCTGACTACGACGGTTACAACGAGAAGACCCTGCTGCGCTCCCGCGAGCCCTTGATGTCTCCAGCCTGGTCGCCGGATGGCAGCAAGCTGGCTTACGTGAGCTTCGAGAACCAGAAGTCCGAAATCTACGTGCAGGATATCTACACCCAGCAGCGCAGCCTGATCACCAGTTTCCGCGGTATCAACGGGGCGCCGGAGTGGTCTCCGGATGGTCGTCGTCTGGCTATCGTTCTCTCCAAAGATGGTTCACCAAACCTCTATGTGGTTGATGTCGCTAGCAAGCAGCTGACCCGCGTCACAACCAGCCGTGTGATCGACACCGAACCCTCCTGGATGCCGGATGGGCAAAATTTGTTGTTCACCTCTGAACGTGGTGGCAAACCCCAGATTTATAGCGTAAATTTGGCGACTGGTATGACTCGCCGGATGACTTGGGAAGGTGAATCCAACCAGGGTGCATCCATTACTCCTGATGGCAAAATCATGGTGATGGTGACCCGTGTTCAGGGACAGTATCGTATTGCCCGTCAGGACATGGAAAACAATGCCCTGTTGGTCCTTACCCAGAGTGCTCTGGATGAGTCGCCAAGTGTGGCTCCCAATGGCAGCATGATCATTTATGCCACCATCTATCAGGGTCGTAAGAGTCTCGCGTTGGTGTCGACTGATGGTCGCTTCAAGGCTGTGCTTCCGACCAGTAGCGGTGAAATTCGTGCACCAGCTTGGTCGCCCTTCTTGAATTGATAAAAATCCAATTGTTTTTTGTTTTGTTATAAAGGTTTAAGGAAATAGCATGCAACTCAATAAACTGCTCAAGGGTTTGGCCATCGCACTGCCACTGTTCACCCTGGCCGCTTGTAGTTCTTCTTCTGATTCCGACGCCGCTGGCGCTGAATCAGGTATGACCGACGGCATGGGCGGTGTACAAACCGGCGGCGCCAACGGCATGTTGTCCCCGGAAGAGCAGATGCGTCAGAAGTTCGAAGCACTGCAGCGTGACAACGTGATCTACTTCCCGTTCGACGGTTACGATATCCAGGGTCAGTACGCTGATCTGCTGGATGCCCACGCCAGCTACCTGCGCGAGCGCCCGAGCGTTAAAGTCCTGATCGAAGGTCACGCCGATGAGCGCGGTACTCCGGAGTACAACATCGCCCTGGGCGAGCGTCGTGCCAAGGCTGTTGCCAAGTATCTGCAAACCCTGGGTGTGCAGGCCGAGCAGCTCTCCATCGTCAGCTATGGCGAAGAGAAGCCGCTGGATCTGTCCCACACCGAGGATGCCTTTGCCAAAAACCGCCGCGCGGTTCTGGTTTACTAAGGTTTAAACCGAACGAAGTTCGTTTATATGCAAGCGGCCATTTCGATGGCCGTTTTATTTGCACTAAACGCCAAGGTTTGATCCGAATGAAATCTGTATATGCGAGCGACGATGGCGCTGGCCGTTTTATCTGTACTAAACGCTAAGGTTTGATCCGAATGAAATCTGTGTACAAGCAAGCTGTCGTTGCGCTGGCCGTAATGGTTGCTCTGAATGCGCAAGCTGCGGCACCGGTCAGCGATCTGGGCGGTGACTCAAGTGGTGGGGTTGTCCTTAGCGGCAACAACGGCGCCATCGTGCCCACCGGTAGCCTGGAAGATCGGGTTGCCCTGCTGGAGCGCACCCTCAATGCCCGTCTGCGACTGCAAGCTGAATTGCAGCAACAGGTCGACTCCCTGCAAGGGGAGGTCTCCGAGCTGCGTGGTCAGCTGGAGCAGCAGACCTACCAGATGGAACAGTCGCAAGAGCGCCAGCGTCAGCTCTACCAGGAGCTCGACAAGGTTGCCAGCAGCCAGCAAGCTGCTCCAGCCGCCCCGGCCCCTGCTGCTGCCACACCGGCTGCTGCCGCCAATTACTCAACCAATCAGGATGAGAATCAGGCTTACGACGCAGCGGTCAACATGGTGCTCAAAGAGAAGAACTATGACAAAGCCATTCCGGCTTTCCAGGGCTTCATCAAGCAGTACCCCAATTCGGGCTATGTTCCCAATGCACACTACTGGCTCGGCCAGTTGCTGTTCAATAAGGGTGACAGAGCCGGTGCCTCGGCCCAGTTTTCGACCGTGGCCAACAAATACAGCAAATCCCCCAAGCGAGCCGATGCGCTGCTGAAGCTGGGTATGCTGGCGCAGCTGGATGGCAAGAAGGCGGAAGCCAAATCCTTCTATGAGCAGGTGATCAAGGGCTATCCCAACACCTCGCCGGCCCAGTTGGCCAAACAGAGTCTGGCCAAGCTGTAACATTGCTGTATGTCACTGTTTTCGTAACGCTACTGTAAAAACAGCCTGCATTTGTACGCACAGTGAGCAAACGGATTTAAATTACGAATTTTCTGTTGCACCGGAAATTTAAATCCGTAATATAGGCCGCCGTCAGAGCCGAAGCAGTAATGCAGTCGGAACTGGTCGTGGTGAGGGTCGTTAGCTCAGTCGGTAGAGCAGTTGACTTTTAATCAATTGGTCGCTGGTTCGAATCCAGCACGACCCACCATTTTCTCCACTCGGTGGAGACAGAATTCCCAGGTCGTTTAGCTCAGCTGGGAGAGCACCTCCCTTACAAGGAGGGGGTCACTGGTTCGATCCCAGTAACGACCACCATATTTGCAGTAAAAAGTTTAAAAAAATGATTTAGATGGGTCGTTAGCTCAGTCGGTAGAGCAGTTGACTTTTAATCAATTGGTCGCTGGTTCGAATCCAGCACGACCCACCATCATTTCAAGAATCCCAGGTCGTTTAGCTCAGCTGGGAGAGCACCTCCCTTACAAGGAGGGGGTCACTGGTTCGATCCCAGTAACGACCACCAGTTT